>DHTG01000105.1:41090-72880 GCA_002411545.1 Bacteroidales bacterium UBA5266
AAAATTAAGCGTTGTTCAATATTATTTGTAAAAAATCACCAAATAAATGGTTGGTGTAATTAAAAAACTATATTGTTTTACCGGGATATACTTTTAAGGCCTCTTCCAAACATTTCATAGAAGCTTTCATATCATTCACATTCAAGCAATAGCTGATACGAACTTCGTCTTTCCCTTTGCCAGGTGTAGAATAAAAGCCTGTAGCTGGAGCAAACATAACGGTTTCGCCCTTGTAATTAAAATCTTCTAATAACCATTGACAAAATCTATCCGAATCGTCAATAGGCAAACGAGCTACAGCATAGAATGCTCCTTTAGGATTCGGACAATAGCATCCCTCCATTTTATTGATAGATTCAACCACTACATTTCTTCTAGCTATATATTCTTTTTGTACTTCATCAAAATAAGAGGATGGAGTATCGACTGCTGCTTCGGTAAAGATTTGTGCAAAGGAAGGCGGACTTAAACGAGCCTGTGCAAACTTCATAGCCGTTTTATACACTTCTTTGTTTTTAGTAATAAACATACCCAAGCGTGCACCGCAAGCACTATAACGTTTGGAAACAGAATCTAATAATATCACATTTTGTTCTATTTTTTTCAAATTCATCACTGAGAATATCTCTGCTCCGTCGTAAGCAAATTCACGATATACCTCATCGGCCATCAAAAATAAATCATATTTCTTCACAATGGCTGCTAAGGCTTTCAACTCCTCTTTAGAATATAAGTAACCCGTAGGATTATTTGGATTACAAATCATGATAGCTTTTGTTTTGGGAGTGATCAGCTTTTCAAATTCCTCGATGGAAGGTAAAGCAAAACCATTGTCTATCACTGAAACGATGGGTTTAACCACCACACCCGATGATACGGCAAATCCATTGTAATTCGCATAAAAAGGTTCCGGAATTATCACTTCATCGCCAGGATCTAAACAACTGTTAAAAGCAAAAAGAATAGCTTCAGAACCTCCTGCTGTTAAAATTATTTCTTCTTCCGTAACATCGATACTCCATCGTTTATAATATTCAGCCACTTTTTTACGACAGGATAATATCCCCGCTGAATGAGAATAGGCCAAGACTTCGATTTTCTCATTCTGTAGAGCTTTAATGGCTTCTTTAGGAGTTTCTATATCTGGTTGACCAATATTTAAGTGATACACTTTTATTCCTCTCTTTTTAGCTTCATCAGAATAAGGAACTAATTTTCGAATCGGAGATGAAGGCATCATCTTTCCTTTATTAGATATTTTTGGCATGATTTAGTATTTTTATTTAGTATTATTTATATTTTTCTCTTTCAATATCGGCCTTTTTATAATTATTATTTCAAACAGACTATACAATAGATATAAGGTTAGAAAATTCATGGAAAATCTTAACATATCGGTTTTGTTTATGAGACTATAAACAAGTATTACCGTCAGAAAAAGCAACAATTTAACAACGGTTATGAGCATATAAACACTTATAAACTTTCTTTCGATAGCCATGAGAGCTTTCATTTGATCTTCTTTCGATTTATTTACATCCGGTTTAAATGTTAAACGCTTCACATCGGTACGTACTATGATGAAGTGGGAAAATGCGGTAAATAAGAGGAAAAATAAGAGTAAATAAACAAAATTCGGAGAAATAATTTGCGGTATGATTCTCATGCATACAATCTCTATGATTAATAGAAAAATTGTGAAAATCAGCAATTTTTTTATATATTTTAGATATAATTGTTTCAACATATCGGATTATTTTTTTGTATTACAAAAGTATAAAAACCTTTGGTATCAAATTACTTTTTATGCTTTTTCTTGATGAAATCTTTTATACCGATATAAATCCCCAAACAAACTCCTGTAAAAGAAAGAACTAAAGTAAAAACCGGAAAGGACAAGCTTATCCATTCGTCCAATTTAACACCTCCCAGCGTAAAAAGAATAATAACAGCCAGCATTTGAAATACAAGACCGGTGTATTTTAAATAACTCGCACTTGAACGGTAGATTTTTTTATTCGGCTTTTCCATTCGTTAGGTTATAGCGAATCAAAGATTATCTTGTTCATCTGTTGAGATATGCATTTTACAATTTCCTGTAAATTCAGCATCCGCTTCAATGTTCAAGCGTTTTACCATCAAATCACCAACTACATTAGCACTTGCTTTCAGGCATAAGGTTTCGGACGTTTCAACATTGCCTTTCACTACTCCCGACACATCACAATCTTTACAGATGATATTTCCTTCAATCCTACCGGAAGAACCGATAACTAACTTTAAATTTGATTGAAAATTCCCAATCAAAACACCATCAATGCGAAAATCACCATTGGTAATTATATCACCTTTTATTTCAGTACCAACTCCAATTAAGTTAATAATCTTACTTTCAACTTCTGTACTTTTTCCCATTTTATATATTATTTATCCAAATAGTATGTATTGAAAAATTCATCATAAGCCGGTCTTTTTTGTTTGTTTTTATAAAATATAGTATAATTATCATCGGAAATAACATATACAGTAGTACGTTTAGCCATATTTAAATCACTTAAATGCGTTTGATTAATCTTCATTTGAAGATAATATTCCATGGCTTTTTCTTTATTTTCAAAGCGCGAAATAGTAAGCATTTGCAACGTATTATCGATATAAAAACTGGAAATATCAAAGGTATACATCCTAAAAAACTCTTTGTTAAAGTTATGTATATCCAATTTCAACTTATCAATTTTCAACTCCTTGATATCCGTAACAATAATCACAAAATGAAACTTAGAAGCGTCATACCGATAGAATACTTCTTCCACTTGCCCAGCTTTCATTAAAGTATCGGTTTGGGAATGCGTTGCTATACTTTGCGTTTCCAGACGTTTCAACGCTTCCAACACTCCTTTGGCCAAGGTGTCAATATCTGTAGTTGGATAATTAGCAACCACTTGCATTAATTCGTTTTTTAAGGTATCATTTCCATATACTTTCCCTTTAGATATTGCTTTTAAATAGTGCATGTTTTTTCTTATAGAAGGATTTTGATAATTTTGCAAGCCTTTTTCTGCTTCGTCGATCACTTGATTGTATTTTTCATTTTCATACAAATCATATAAATTTGTATAAAAAGTTTGAGCTTCTTTTCTTTTCTTTTCAATTTCTTCGTAATAATTTGGATTTTCAATAATTTTCGCATAATCGGTTTCAGGATACTTCGTTAAAATCAAATTTTTATAGTATGCTGATTGTTCGTTGTCCTGTAAATAAGTATAGGTTTTATACAACTGAAAAGCAGTTGGAGCTTCGAGATTATGATTCGGAAAGCGCTTTATTAAGGAAGTCCATAATTGTGCAGCTTTATTTTTATCGTTCAATTCATCATAATAAACAAACCCTGCATTATACATTGCAGCCGTGATTAGTTCATTAGAAACTTCAAAATCTTCTTCTGTTTTGGGTAGGTCTTGCATATAATACTGCTTTTGGGTTGGATCGCTAATACGCGTCCCCTCGACATTTACTTTCTTTTCGTCCGACGGTTTCTCATTTTCATTTATGAGGTTTTCTTCATCGGGAGTTTCTTCTACCATCATCATCATAGAACTTTTATCACTGATAAACCAATTATCTTCTAAGACGCGTTTCCCCCAACGTTTCCTAAACTCCTGTTCACCGAGCTTTGCTTGTGTAGCATCATAAAACACCCAAGAACTTTTTCTGCCGGTATTCGATTTTTTTGAGCTTTCCATTAAGAGAGCTTTTTCTTCTTCATCGGCAATACGTTCAGCTTCTGCTTTTTCATAATTAGCTATTACTTCATTCAAATACATATCTAATTCTTTAGGACTCATGCGAGCCATCCGCTGCAAGCTATCTTGAGTTTTTATAATCATTAAGTGTTCTACCAATTCCTTTAAGATTCCGGCTCTATGCTTTATTTCATTATAATCCGGAAATGTGGAAGGTATTATAGCAAGTACAGTATCGTAGTATTGTTGCGATTCAACATAATTAGTCTGTTCAAAATAATATTCAGCTAATTCTAAAGCAGAAACTGTTTTTTGGTATTTATTATTTATACTCCAAAAAACAGAAGCTTCTAAATTACGTATTCCCACTAAAGTATCTTGATTTTTAAAGTCCATTCTAGCTAAAACATAAAAAATCTGGTCTTTATACTCTTCGTTGCGTGGGTCTTTCAACAATCTCACCAATTTATTTTTGGCTTCGGATTTAGCTTTAGTAGCACACATCAACATATTTAATGTAGCATTAAATTCCATTTCATAGGGAGGATTACGTTTTAATACTTTATTATATTTCTTTTCAGCTACTTCAGGTTGTTCGAGTTTCTGATATATTTGTCCTAATATAAACAAGACCCTAGTTTTAAAGTCTCTTTCCAGAAAGCGTGCTTCTTCGAGTTCCGCCAAATGGTTCGCAGCCAATTCATATTCTTTTTGTCTAATAAACATATCGGCAATGACTGCTTCCCAATGATTTTTAAATTGTTTATTTTTATGTCTTAATACCTTTTGTCGGATTTGTTCTAAACTTTCTTCTGCATCATCCAACCTATTTAATTGCAAGTTAGTTTTTGCTTTCCACGTATAAGCATCAGGCCACACATTGCCGTTGTTGTGAGTATTAATGATATAGGAAAATATCCTCAAAGCATCATAATAATCTTGCCGGTAAAAATACGCTTGACCCATTAGTAAATAGGTATCATCTATAGGTTTGCAATGTTCTATACCTTTTACTAGAATGGAATGTTTGGTTATAGCTTTGGAACATTTCTCAATGGTTCTGTCCCATTGTGGAGCATATGTCATAGCTTGCACTTTTTCAGGATAGACATATACTTGTAAAACATCCGTATAATTATCTTTAACATCGTTCATCAGCAACGATTTAGCCTCCTTAAAGCTTTCTCTGCCGTTAAAATATATATTATATCTAGTTGTTATTCCATGGTATGCGGTACTAACAAAAGCTGTTTTTTTTGTCGAACAAGACAATAAGCTTATACCGATTAGCATATAAATCAGCACCGCCTTATGATGTTTAGTTAGCTTGAATTTCAAAACGTTAATATAATTAAAATAGTATAAACTAATTATTACAACGTCAAAGTTTTTGTTTTATTTTCATCATTGTCGGATATAAATTACGCTATTTGATATAGGTTCTTCGCTTCAATCCGTTATCCTCAGAATGACAATGATTTTACATAATAATAAATAGGTATAAGTATTGTGTTTATAAATTCCTTTCGAACTATTTTAATTTATTTTATACTTCCATGCAGCAAAAACGACTTTTTAAGCCTTTTTATGTATGAAGGGAAGATTTATTTTCCAAAAATAGCGTTTGAATTAAAGTGTACATAAAATGAAACGACTAAAATGAAACATTATTTATACGGCAGGTACTGCCAAAAGGATAGATACTAAGCAGTAATTTTATACTTGCAATAAATTAAACCAATAAAAAGCGAGTGCTTTATGAATGTCAACAGTGAATTATCCGTTTTAAAGCAATTTTATTCCTCAACAAACGTTATGGAAATAAATTTTGGCAGGAAATTCACATTTCTTCTTCTGAATGAATACTACGCCGATTTATATTACAAATCTATATACAGTGTTTTGATGGATGATTTTCAACATTTATTAAACCAATGCAAAGAACTAAATCGTAAAGCCTGTCTTTCATTTTATGATATGTTCTATGTAAATGTGTATAATAGCTGTTTTCGCATTTTAAACAATCAAATGGAAGCAGAGGAAGTGATGCAAGACACCTTCATCAAAGTGTTTCAACATTTGGATAGGTTTTCAGGCAATCAAAAGATGATGCAAGCGTATTTACGGAAAATTGCCATTCACCAATCCATTCATTTACTTAAGAAACAAAAAAATATCGTTTTTTCAGAATTAAATGAAGCTATGGATGAAGTGGTGGATCAATCGTACGATTGTACTCCCATTGAAGAATGGCAAGTTGAAAAAATTAAAGCATGTATACAAAAACTACCTTCGGGCTACAAACTAATAATTAATCTCCACCTGATAGAAGAAATGGAATACGATGATATTGCAGCAATGCTCGACATAAAAGCATCGAGTGTTCGTTCCCAATATACAAGAGCTTTAAAAAAATTAAAACAACTTTTAAAATAATATTCCCATGAAATTAGAAGATTGTATTAAAAAAAACAAAGCCGCTTTTAACGATGAAATACCTCTTCAGGGTCATATGAATCGTTTTGATGTTCGCTTAAAACAATTCACTAATCATACAAGGACTTACCACTTGATTAAACGGACAGCTCTTTCAGTTTCAGCTATTATTATTGTATTGTTAGGTATAGGATATTTATGTTGGCATCCCACTAAACCGATAAGTCATAATCATACTGTTTTACTAACAAAATTTGATGTGTCATCGGAAATTGTTGCAAAAGATACAAACATGCAACAGCAACCCTCTACTCAAAATATTCTCCCCTCTACGAATTCGTTCCACACTACGACTAAAACAAGTGTACCGTTTTCACAACAGTCTAAACTCACAAAGGATTCAACATGGAATATTTCCTATATCGAAAAACAATATCACTGTAAGTTAGAAGAAGAAATTATTCATTTGCAACAAATCATTGCTCAATCTAATGAAGAAACTCGCCAATACATTGAAAAAGACATTGATGAAATTCGTTTAAGCTCACAAATCCCTCCATCCTATCAGAACCTAAGCGATGAAGAACAACTTCATTTAATTACTCAAATATATAAAACACAAATTGAATCGATTCAACGCATACAAGAAAACCTAAAAGAAATAACATATTACCAATAATTAAATTTCCTATATTATGAAAAATATGTATGTTTTATTAATTCTTTGGTTATATTTGAGTTTTAGCTTTTCAATTTGTCATTCGCAAAGCATGAATGATAAAGAGTATGTAAAAGAAATCAATCGAAGTTTTCCTACTCACCCTGAAGACACTCTATGTGTCAAAACCTTATACAGCCAACTCTCCGTAAGTAAATGGGATAAAAATGAAGTAGATATTTATATTAGAATTGTTGCCAAAGCTAGTTCACAAGAGATGGCTAAAAAAATAGCTGACTCCCTAAGCATACACATCTATGCAGAAGAAGAAAAAATTAATTGCATTACTGATTTTTATTATCCTAACAACCAAAATATAAGCTTCAAAAACCTATTCGACATTCATTATATAATCCATGTTCCTTCAAACATTTACTTAGATTTATATGCTACATTTGGTAATATTGCATTGGTAGGAGACTTTTACAACAACATATACGCCGATGTTAAATTCGGTGATTTTAATGCGGATCAATTATATGGAAAAAACAATTCCGTCAGTATACTTTATGGAAATGCCAGCATAAACCAAATAGAAAAACTTAAACTTTCTCTAAAATTTGCCTTTAATTGCACCAGTAATTATATCAGAAACTTAAGTCTTAACAGTTCACAATCCAGCTTTAAATGTAGGCTAATTGACACATTAAACATTGAATCACAATTCGACAAAATCTATATCGACACCCTTGCTTACATCCATGGCAATATCAAACAAAGCAACATACAAATTGCTACTTTAAAATCGGAAATGAATTTAAATCTTGACTATAGCAATTTGAAAATTAAAGGATTAGCTCGTGATTTTAAGAAAATAAATATTGATGCTGACCATTCTCCTATAGATATTAGTTTACACAAAGAGCAAACATTACTTGCCGATATAGAAGTTTTACAAGGTATGATTGATGTGAAAAATTTTCCGGAAATAAGAAAGGAAATTATTGAACACTCTCAGCTATTTAAGGGTATTATAGGCAACACAACACAACCTACTTCCATTTTAAAAATTAGAAATGAATATGGAATTGTAAAATTTAAGTTATTATAAATTTAGGAGTTATCACTTTTCTAAAAAATGAAGGATATTTTTTTCTACTCTTTGTAAGATTTGTGATGTATCATATTTCACAAAACTTTCCCCTGTAATTTTCTCGTAGAGTTCAATATATCTGTTTGATATACTCTCGACTACTTCGTCTGTCATGGGAGGCACTGTTTGGTTTTCTTTTCCCTGAAATCCATTTTCCATCAACCACTCTCTCACAAATTCCTTGGAAAGTTGACGTTGCGCTTGTCCACTATCAAAACGATGTTGATATTCATCGGCATAAAAATATCTTGAAGAGTCGGGGGTATGTATTTCATCGATCAAATATATGTTACCATCTTTTTTTCCAAATTCATATTTGGTATCCACCAAAATTAGACCTCTTTGTGCAGCCATTTCACTTCCTCTTTGAAAAAGTTTCAAGGCATAGTCTTCAAGAAGTGCATAATCTTTTTCCGACACAAGACCTTGTTTGATGATATCATCTCTTGAAATATCTTCATCATGCCCTTCCACCGCTTTAGTAGTAGGTGTAATAATAGGTTTTTCAAACTTTTGATGTTCTTTCATTCCATCAGGTATAGGCACACCACAAATATATCGTTGTCCATTTTTGTAAGTACGCCACGAGCTACCGGTTAAATACCCTCTTACTATCATTTCTACAGGAAAGGGGTCACATTTATGTCCGAAAGTAACAATTGGATCCGGAGAGGCAATTTTCCAATTCGGGCAAATATCTGCTGTAGCATCTAAAAATTTCAAGGCTATTTGATTTAATACCTGACCTTTATAAGGGATAGCCCGTGGTAAAACAAGATCAAAAGCTGAAATACGGTCACTGACAATTATGAGCAGCCATTGCTTATCGATTTCATATACATCTCTGACTTTTCCTTTATAAAAGTGCGTTATATTCGCAAAATTAAATTTAGTTTCAATAATTACATTCATCGATTTATTATTTTATGCGGGTATATCTTCTTCAATTTTTAGATTTTCAATAATAAATTTTTGTCTTTCAAGCGTATTTTCACCCATATAATATGATAACAAGCTATTTACGTTTGTATCTTTATGCAGCACGACGGGTTCTAAACGCATATTTTTCCCTATAAAATGTTTGAATTCATCGGGAGAAATCTCTCCTAAGCCTTTAAAACGAGTAATTTCGGCATTTGAACCTAAGTTTTGCAACGCTTTTATGCGTTCATCTTCCGAATAACAATACATGGACTCTTTTTTATTTCTCACTCGAAACAACGGGGTTTGTAATATATATACATGACCTGATTTTATGAGTTCGGGAAAGAATTTTAAAAAGAAAGTAAGCAACAACAAACGTATATGCATACCATCCACATCGGCATCGGTAGCAATGATAATATTATTATAACGTAAACCTTCCAATCCGTCTTCGATATTGAGTGCAGCTTGAAGAAGATTAAATTCTTCGTTTTCATAGACAATACGTTTTGTCTTCGAAAAAGTATTTAAGGGCTTCCCTCTTAATGAAAAAACGGCTTGCACATCGGCATTACGCGATTTGGTAATAGAGCCCGACGCCGAATCTCCCTCAGTAATAAAGAGAGTGGTTTCCAAGGCACGATCATTTTTTTCGTTGAAATGATAATTACAATCCCTTAATTTCTTATTAACCAAGCTTACCTTCTTAGCACTTGATTTAGCCATTTTTTTGATCCCGGCAATTTCTTTGCGTTCTTTTTCCGATTGAAGAATAATCCGTTGAAGAGCATCCGCCGTTTCTTGATTGATATGTAAATAATTATCCAATAATTTACTAACCATACTATTGATGTACCATCGCACGGTTGGACCGTCTTTTTTCATGTTTTCAGAGCCTAATTTAGTTTTAGTTTGCGATTCAAACATAGGCTCTTGAATACGTATACTCATAGCAGCACATATGGCTTGACGAATATCACCTGCATCGTAATCTTTTCTATAAAACTCTCGTATGGTTTTTACGACTGCTTCGCGTAATGCTTGCTGGTGAGTACCTCCATGGATAGTATGTTGTCCATTGACAAAAGTATAGTATTCCTCACCACTTCCCCTTTCAAAATGCGTAAAAGCTAATTCGAATTCCTTTTCTTGTAAATGAATTACCGGATAAGCAATTTCTCCATTGATAACATTGTTAAGCAAATCATATAAACCATTTTTAGCTATGAATTTTTGCCCGTTAAAAAAAATGGTCAATCCTCTATTTAAATAGGCATAATTCCATAAGAGCTTTTCAATATATTCGGAATAAAATTTATAGTTTTCGAAAATTGCATCATCAGGGACAAAAATCACTTGGGTTCCATTGGATTGATTGGTTTCTTTAATTGGATATTCTTTTACGATCTGGCCTTTCGAAAACTCCACTTGTTTTTCTTTTCCATCGCGTATGGATGCTACTTTAAAAAATTTCGACAAGGCGTTCACCGCTTTTATCCCTACCCCATTCATTCCTATAGATTTTTGGAATGCATCGGAATCATATTTTCCTCCCGTATTCATTTTTGCCACACAATCAATGACCTTTTCAAGTGGGATGCCACGTCCGTAGTCTCTTACACTTACTTGATTATCTTTGATGGAAATATCGATTACTTTACCGACTCCCATCATAAATTCATCAATGGAATTGTCAACTACTTCTTTCACCAAAACATAAATTCCATCGTCTTGGGAAGATCCTTCTCCCAATTTTCCAATATACATGCCAGGTCTTTGCCGGATATGTTCATACCATTCAAGGGTTTTTATGTTTTCTTCTGTATATGATACCATATGTTAATTTAATCTTTAAGTCGCAAAGATACATTTATTTTGATTAATCTGAACATAAATTATCAAAAATTTATAACGGCTAAATGTTGATTACTTTTTAAAATTTATGCTAGAAATAGAGCTATTTATCTAATCGATCTCCACAAAAGTCTTTGCGTTTACAGGACGGACAATATCTACCCATCCACAATTCATCGTACTGATCGATAGCCTGTTTTACAATAGCAACCTCATTTGTCAGAATCCCTGTTTCAAAATTACGATTAGTCATACTCTTCATCCCCAAACCGGCACCTGTTAGATTAGCGGAACCAATATAAACGGTATGCATATCAAAAATCAACATTTTAAAATGCACTCTCGGGCAGAGCACCCTTTCCAAGCCACCGAATAAGACAGGGTATTTATCAAAATCATTTCTAAAATTCGATCCAGGTTCTTTGGCATGTATCAATCGTATGCTTACCTTTTTCTGAATCAAATCAGCCAACACTTTGACAAAAGGAATTACTCTATTATTTTGTTTCACATATACATCTTTGATATCGGCTGTTCCAATCCATAAATCATGTTTGACATCAAAAACGGCTTGTATCACTTTTTGATAGTGTTGCTCATTAGAAATGTATGTAATAAAAGGAGACGACATCGGAAAAAAATGGGTTTAATGTGTGTAGTTTATCAACGCAAATTTACACACATCTATTATATAAACAACGTAAACACCCAATAAATTCCCCCTGACATAAGCATGGCAACGGGAATAGTAAACAACCAAGCCCATACAATATTTTTAGTGGTACCCCAACGTACGGCTGACATTCTACGTGTAACACCGACTCCTACAATAGAGCCTGTGATAGTATGTGTTGTGCTCACAGGAATACCTCCCAAAGCGGTTCCTATCAAGGTAACAGCACCTGCCGTTTCTGCACAAAAACCTTGTACAGGTTTTAGTGCCGTAAGTTTATCGCCTAACGTTCGGATAACCTTCCAACCACCCACTAAAGTACCCAATGAAATACAAGTATAACAAGATATGATTACCCAATTTGGCACTTCAAAGGTTTCTAAATAGCCAGCACTTACCAATAACATAGTGATAATACCCATTGTTTTTTGTGCATCGTTGGAACCATGTCCCAAACTAAAAACGGCAGATGAAACTAATTGTAAATATCTAAACAAATGTTCCACTTTATTCGGATTGGCTTTGCGGAAAACCCGCATGGTTAATATCATTATAAAGTACCCAAGTAATAATCCTAATAATGGTGATAAAACAATAAATAATAAAACCTTAAAGATACCCGAAAATACCAGTGCCTCCGTTCCGAAGAAGAACAAAGCCGGTCCGATTAATCCCCCGATAAGGGCGTGTGATACACTGATAGGCAAGCCGAACTTGGTACAAAAAAACACCCATAAAACAGCACCTATAATAGCCGAAATAATCACATACTCATTTACAATTTGCGGTTGAACTATACCATTACCCACCGTATTTGCTACTCCCACATGAAATACAAATACAGCGGCAAAATTAAAAAAAGCAGCCCATAATACCGCTTGAAATGGAGTAAGGACTTTAGTTGCTACTATCGTAGCAATGGAATTGGCGGCATCGTTCATGCCATTCAAAAAATCAAATAAAAAAGCTATAATAATTCCTATAATTATTATAATTAATGTGGTATCCATGCTGCTATGCTAATTTTATGATGATTGATTTCAAAATATCGGTAACATCTTCCGCTTTATCTGTAGCGGCTTCCAGATCAGCCATAATCTCTTTTCTTTTTATCAATTCAATGGCATCTTTTTCATTTTCAAAAAGTTCAATTAAAAATCTACGATACAAATCATCGGTTTCATTTTCTACTGCATTAATTTCTATGCATGCTTCCATTATTTTTTCCGACTGTTTCATGATTTGTGGAATTAAATAAAAGGCTTTCTGTAAACTCAATGCCGCTTGATGAATTTGATTGGAAACATCCGACATAAAATGTGTAAAAGTTTTGGGTTTATACAATACACATTGGTTGATGGCTGAGTTTATATAATCTAACACATCATCCATTTTTGACGCTAATAATTGAATGTCTTCTCGATCAAAAGGAGTGATAAAAGTTTTATTAAGCTCGTTAAAAATTGTATGTGTTACATCATCCGCCTTTGTTTCACAACTTTTGATATTTTTATAGATCTCTTCTCTTTCTTCCCATGTTTGTGCTTGTGCAAACTTCAACAAATGTTCGGTACTTTCAACAAGGATATCAGCTTGTTTTTTATACAATGGATAGAATTTATTCTCTTTAGGAACCAGTATTGATATGAATTGATTTAGTTTCATCTTCCTGAATATTAAATTATTTTGTTGATCTTTTTTCGAATTATGATTTCTTTTTATTTTTGCAAAGATTCAAATAATATTCATCCATGAAACGATTTGTTGAATCATTTAAACAATATTTAATATTAATGTAATATTAATGTAACAATAAAAGCAGTGTAATGCTGAATAAACAATATACCAATGTATTACATCGACTTATCATCGTGCAAAAATTTGTCGTCCACAGATTTTTGCTAAAACTCTTTATCTTAATTTGTTTTTTTGAAAATGCGAGACAACCGAAGTATGAAACAACAACAACGCAAGCAATGAGAGTATGAGTCCTACAGCATACATAAAGGTAA
This sequence comes from Bacteroidales bacterium UBA5266, assembly GCA_002411545.1. GTDB lineage: Bacteria > Bacteroidota > Bacteroidia > Bacteroidales > WCHB1-69 > UBA5266. Next base: position 54,544 of record DHTG01000105.1, read on the forward strand.
AGCTTATCCATTCGGAGATAAAACCACCGAACAAAATTCCACTTCCAATCCCTATGTCCCAACTAGTTAAATAAGTTGAATTTGCCGTGGCTCGTCGATTGTGTGGTGCTAAATTAACAAACAACATATTTAAAGCCGGTATCAAGGTTCCATACCCGTAGCCCAAGAAAAAAGCAATGACAAACAATAAAACATATCCAAGTATTGAATTATAATTAGAAACCGAATGTAAAAAGATTTCGCCCAATAATCCTATCATCACAATAAAGTAGCCTTGTTTGATAATATTTGTCATTTGTCCATGGTCAACTTTTTTTCCTGACGATATACGCGATAATATCAAGCCTACTGACATGATAAAGAAGAACATTCCTGTATGAGAAATCAAGCCTAATTTTTCAGCATACAAAGCAATATACGTATTGGTCATCCCATATGGAATCGTTATCAAAACCAAAGAAATACCAGCAGGTATCCCTTTGAGCAAAATAAATCTATCCAAAGATATGGCTTGATGTTCTTGAGGTAATTTAAGAGGTGCTTGAATAAAAAAAGCCAGAAACATGCCAACACTACCAAAAATAATAGCCACATAAAAAATCGCATCAAAACCTAGCGTATCTTTTAAGAAAAGACCCACCATAGGTCCAAAGGCCATAGACAAATTATTCATAGCTCCATAATATCCCAAACCTTCACCCCTTCTTGAGGCCGGCATAACATCGATTACTAAGGTGTTTCCTGTTGTAGAAACAGCCCCGAAAGCTAAACCATGCAAAGTACGAAAAGCAATAAATATTGTCAACACTCCGGCTAATAAATAACCTATAAAAATAGAAACAAATAAAAAATAAGCTATAAGATACATGGGTTTACGTGAAAAAGTATCTGCCAAGAAACCAGAAAAGGGCCGTATAGCCAATACGGCTACTGTATAACTCGATAGCACAACTCCAATCATACCTTTCGACGTATGAAAAACATCCATAAGATAAAATGGCAAAGTAGGCATTAGCAAATAAAAGGAAAAATACATCATAAAATTGGAAAGACACATTATTATAAAACTCTTTGTCCACAATGTGTCTTGTTGAACAGTGGAAATCATGCTAAAAAAATAAAATGATTTATACCAGTACTCTCTTTACGGTATCCAAAACAGTACCATCGACCCATTTAATAACCGCAACTGTATCTTCATCTTTATCGCTGATTGCAGCTTTATCAGGCACACCACATATTGCGTCTGCTTGTGCTTTTAAGTCTTGCATGCTAACGATAGGCAAGGAAGAATTTTTCATTTTTTCAATTAAATCCTTACGGAGTGGATTTATAGCAATCCCTCTTTCAGTAACAACAACATCTATCAGTTCGCCGGGGCCACATAAAGTAGTTAGTTGATCAACGATAACAGGGATACGATCCCGGAATAAAGGAATGGGAAGTATCGTACACTTTGCATGCAAACAGTTTTGCCATCCTCCTATTCCATGTAATAATAATCCGTCGGAATGAGTAACCACATTGCCATTGAATTGGGTATCTAATTCGGTTGCTCCTAGTATCACTATATCGATAAGGCTGGTATAATTACCTTTGCTATGGAAATTATACGACTGATATACGGACAAATCAATATGATTTTTATTATCTTTCACCGAACGTACCGCTTCCAGATCGAAAGCTTGTGCATCGAGTATATAATCCATCACGCCATCTTCGAGCATTTTTACCATATATTGAGTACTACCACCGAATCCAAAACGTGCTTTCCATCCATTATTTTTCAGTTGTTCATGAAAATGTAAGCCTACCGACAAAGATGTACCACCGGCACCAGTTTGAATTCCTATTCCATTACGAAGCAGCCCTGCTTCGGCACAAAATTGCGCCGTCCATTGAGCTAACAATAAACGATCGGGCGATTTGGTAAGCTGAGTGGTACCCGAAATGATTTTTTCAGGTATGCCAATTTTATCAACAACAACTACATAGTCAACATAATTTCCTTGTATCTGAAAAGGCATACAAGGAAACGGGACGAGATTATCGGTAACTACTATCACTTTATCGGCATACATCATATCAACGAGCGAATATCCTAATACCCCACAAGCTGAAGGACCTTGGGCACCTGTTGCATTTCCAAAACAATCCGCTGAAGGTGCGGCTATCACCGCAATATCTATTTTCACTTCCCCATCCTGAATAGCCTGTACTCTTCCCCCATGTGAACGCAATACAGCACAGCCTTTCATTCCTCCGTAGGAAGTAAATTTCCCCAGCGCCCCGTTCATCGAACCTTCGATGTGATGTATGGTACCATCTTCTAAATAGCGTATCAAAGGCTCATTGCATGGAAATGATGCTGAAGGAACCCAGGTTAAATCCTTAATTCCGTTTGCATGTGCTATATCGAAAATTAAATTGCTGATTAAATCTCCGTCACGCAGATGATGATGCGTCGAAATACTCATGCCGTTTTTTAAACCACAACGTTTCAAAGCTTCTTCTAAGGAATCAAGGGTTTTATCTCCGTTGGAGGGATAATCTAAACAGCTAGGAATAGGAGGAGCATATTTTCTGCCACCGGGTTTATATTTACCTATCCCTTGAAAGGGTATCATTTCTTTTCCATTGACAATAGTCGGAACCCTTCTTCCTGCTGCATTAACTACAAATCGTTCACATTTCATTGCCTGTATATTTTAACTTAATCTTCAAATTCTTCTCTCCAATTCGCCGAGAGTTTACCCATTGATACCGCCAATTGTATGGTTTTCTCAGCTCTCTTCACAACCGGGGCATCAATCATCTTACTTCCGAGCGATACAACCCCTAATCCTTTTTCTTGTGCCATCATATAGGCATGAATAATTTTCTTAGCTTTTTCTATTTCCTCCGCATCGGGGGCAAAATGTTGATGAATCACGCTGATTTGACGCGGATGTATGCATCCCATTCCATCAAAACCTAATGCCTTAGATCGTAAAACATTATTTTTAAGAGCTTCCATATCCGAAACATCAGAAAACACCGAATCGATAGCTTGAATACCGACTGCCTTACAAGCATTTACCAACATGGAGCGGGCAAAAAACGACTCATTCGCTTCCGCAGTGCGTTTAACTCCTAAATCAGCCGTATAATCTTCCAATCCAATAGCCATGGCGACAACGTTTGGCGCCGCTTTGGCTATGTCGAATGCATGCATAACGCCCAATGCACTTTCAATGATAGGCATTAACCAAATGTCGTGCGTGATATGATGCCGGTTTTTTAAGGTCTCTATGTGTTGGTTTAACACCATAATTTGATCGGCACATTCGCATTTTGGCACTAAAATCAGATTTACTCCATGAGGGATAATATAGGAAAGATCGTCTAAACCCTTAGGCAATTGACTGATACGAACCATCTTCTCGGCGCCGTAAAAATGTATTCCTCTCAATGCATTACGCACCATAAAACGGGCTTCGAATTTCTTATCGTAAGCAACCGCATCTTCCAAATCCAAAATAATGGCATTGGGTTTGTGTATGCCGGCATTAATGGCCAAAGAAGGTGTATTGCCGGGTAAATATAATCGGGTAAAACGATGAGTATCTCTCTGAGTTGTATATGCATTCGCGGCTAAAAAAGGCAATAAATATTCCTTTTCCGTTTGTATTAATTGCTTAATGCAAGCTTCCATTCGTGCTGCTATTACCAAAGGTATGGCTCCACTGTCTTCGATAGCAACTTTGGCATGTCGAATATCAAAAAAATTTAACATTTCTTTGATTTCAACCTCTATTTGTTTCCCATAAAGGGCTTTAACTTTACTGACCATCTCCACGCTGATACCATCCTGCGAACATAACTCGATGCTTATGAAACAATCGGAGCGAACTCCCTTCCCTTTATTTCCCGCTGTGGCAAACTTTTTCATTTCATCCATATTGCATATATAAAATTAGGACAAAACAAACTGTGTTGTTTTGTCCTAAAATTTTCTTTAATTATTCCAGACCTAAAACTTTCAATCCTTTATTAAAGCGGATGTCTCTCGGTATGCCAGCTACATTAATTTTATCCAAATCTTTTTGCAAAGTCGGAGTTATCGAACCGTTTTCTTCTCTGAATTTAGCTGCAAATTCGAAATTACCATCTCCTTGAGTTTCCAATATCAGTTTTGCCCAACTATTGATAGCTGCTTTTGCTTTAGTATAATCAATATGATACGTGCCATCTTGATTGCGGACAAAAGCACCTTCTTTTTCCATGAAATTATAGCACATCATATTGGCTTTACCGTGTGAACTGGAAGCTCCAAAACGCACCGATCTCAAAATGCCGGCAATATAAGTAGTAATGGCATCTTCCACACTGATGTTTGATATTTCGTTCTTTTCAATCAATGTACAAACCATAAACAAACCTAAAATATCAGCTTTTGCTTCTTCCCATGATGTCTTTTCTGTTTTCATGGCAGCATCCACTGATCCTTTGCCATTTATTGTTTTTTTAATACCTAATCCATGAGCCACTTCATGAAAAGTTACATTCCAGAAAAATGCATCAAATTTCAAATGTTTTTGTTGTTTCTGTTCAATAATCATCTCTCCAATAGGGAAGAGTATTTTATCGAACTTGGCTTGCATACTGTTTCTTAATTGCAAACGACGAGCTCCTTTCTTTGCCTGCACCCTATCATCGTTGGGCAAATTGATGGCAATGGTTTTACTTCCCGAATTGCAATCACCTGCATAGTAAACAGCATCATACACATTTAAATCGGAAGAAGTTCCAGGTACGAAGGTTTTATATTTAGGATCACAGGGTAATTCTTTTTGCAACATGGGTAGCATTTGTATAAACTTGGCTAATTCCTGGCTTCTAACTTCATCTTTCACTAATATAAAAGCCTCATAAGCAGCTTTTGCTTCATTCAATTTATCGTCGTAATTCTCAATAGGACCGAAGACAAAATCTATTTTACAGTCTTTCATATCCATCCATGCCATGTCGCTGGCAAAATAATCATCGGTTTGTAACGCTTTTTTACGTTCCGTCAAATAGTTCTTCAGGCCTTGGTTTTCGGCTATCTCAATGGCTTGATCCAAGAGCTCACATACTTTTGTTAACGCTTCTTTATATTCGTCTTTATACCAAACCGTTCGTAAACTATTGTCATCATTGCGTCGCAACACTGTATATAAACTATTTTTGTTAATATCCTTATAAGCTTCGAATTCTTCTTTGCTCATATCTTGCGGATAATAATTACATCCCAAGGGTTTTTCACCGTAGCCTTCAATAAAAGCTTTGTCATTATTTAATCGTTCCCAAGGACCATAATTTATTTGTACAAACTCTTTTGCATACGGATCTTGTATGGTGTCTAAAATTGATTTATCCCCAAAAGTTTGTTTCCAAAACAATTGGTCCATGATATCCGCTATTTGTATAAATATGGGAATAAGTTGTTTTTCGCTTTCCGATAGATTCGCAATAAGTGGAGAACTTAAATCAACAAAAGCAAACTCTTCAACTTTTAATTGTAAAGCTGACTTTTCAACTTCTTCGCTTGCAGGTGCTGTTTGATTTTTTTGCTTACAACTGTTACTGAATAAAGCTATTGCCATAACTAATGTGATGCTTAATATTTTTTGTTTCATATCTCAAATGTTTTATTTTGATGTGTATTTTTATGCAAAAGTATTAAATTTTATGCTACTTTTGCACTTAATAACTAAATAATATTTTATATTTGTTCTAAACACGTTCACCATATGTTAAAAAAAATCTTGCTGACACCCTTTATGTTTTTTTTCTTAACAACTTATGCAAGCTATTTAAAAAATGTACCTCAAACTCTTACTCAACCTAATGGTCGTGTGATTCACTGTTTTGCTTCCGGCGATGAATACCACAATTGGTTGCACGATTCTGCCGGTTATACCATCATTTTGAATCCTCAAACGGGTTATTATACCTATGCCATTAAAACGGGTGATGCTTTGCAAGCTTCAACTCATATTGTAGGCGAAGTAAATCCTGCTTTCCTAGGATTAGAACCACATATAAATTTATCTGCCGAACAATGGCTCGAAAAACGACAAAGCATTCAAGCGCTCATTCCCGATGAACCCCATCGTAAAACAAGTGGAAAGAATCATGGCATTATCAATAATCTCGTCTTTTTCTTACGTTTTTCCGACGAGAACGATCAAAGTTATGGCACTACTTTTTCTACCATGTTGAATCGCTTTAATGATTCATCTTCCCATACGAGCAATTCCCTCTACAACTACTACCGTCAGGCTGCCTATGGAAAACTATCCGTAATCAGTCATTTATATCCTACTTCAAACAACAATATTATTTATTCCTTTCAAGATTCATTCCCCAGAGTTTATTATTTAGCCTACGATTCTATACAAAATCCTTTAGGGTATAAAAACTCTTCCCAACGTCGCTACCGTGAACACACCTTGTTGCAACGAGCTATTTTGTTTTTTCAAGACAGCATTCCCGAAGCGTTAGATTTAGATTATAATGATGACGGAAATATTGATAACATATGTTTTGTAACATCCGGCTCGCCGGCCGGATGGAGTGACTTACTATGGCCGCATAGGTGGAGTTTAAGTTCCTTTGATGTATATATTAACAACAAACGTGTCTACGATTATAACTTTATCATGGAAACCTATATGTATTCGGGTATTATTACCCATGAATTTATGCATACCTTAGGAGCTCCCGATTTATACCGTTACGAATCTTCTCCCATTACTCCCGTAGGTCCTTGGGACTTAATGGCTTCGACAAATTATTCAAAACCACAAGGATTAGGCACTTATATGAAATGGAAATACGGAAATTGGATAGATAGCATTCCTACCATTTATCAAGAAGGCACCTATACATTATACCCTGCCAACGGCAACCGTCAAGACCAAATCGGCTATAAAATCCCCATTGCTGAATCGGAAAATCAATTTTTGGTATTGGAATACCGCCAACAAAGCTCATCTACTTTTGAATCGGCTATACCCAATTCAGGTTTACTCATTTATAGAATTGATACTCGTTTTAACGGAAATGCTAGCTATAATGGTTCTACCAGATTCGACGAAGTGTACTTATTCCGACCGGGCGGAACATTTTCCAGCCAAGGAACCTTATCACAAGCCCATTTTAGCGAAGAGAGCGGACGAACTGTTTTCAATGAAACCAGCAATCCCGCCCCGTTTTTTACCGATGGATCTGGAATTGAAGGCATCATGATTTCAAATATAACTCGCGCCATTGATAGCATACAATTTACCATAGGCATTGACACCACCGTGCTATTTTTAGATAAATATACCCTTCAACTCGAAAATGAATTGAACTATATCGATTCTTTTAGTATTAGTTCAAATGATTCGTGGTACATTATATGCGATACTACCTTGATTCGCTTATCTGCTACGCAAGGAAACGGCAACGAAACCATATATATAAGTGTAAAAGAACTAAACCCTACAACAATCAACATGGAGACTGAACTGTCGGTGTGCGGAAGCTCAAGAATCAAACGTTTACTCATAAAACAAAAACCTATCCGCATCAACGATTGTGTAATCATCAGTAATCTATTCGATTCGGACACTTTGGTCGAAAAATCCTTTCCTTATTCAAGCACAAACAACTATGTAAACGCTGCCTCTGAATATTTCTCCTTAACAGACGAAATAAGCGTTGACTCCCTTTCTATTTATTTCGGTTCACTCAATCTTAGTGATAACGATTCTGTCATTGTCAGATTCACTAATACAAACTCTTTGCGAACTCCGACCACTTTATTGAAAAAGTTATTTATTTATGGTCATCAAATACAAAACAATGCATGGAACACTCTTGTATTGGATGAACGTTTAAAAATTGATAATTCATTTAGCGTTGATTATATGTTGCCCGGCTCACCCGACTCGGTAGGATCAGCTATTTTTGTACTAGCTAAAAACAGAGCCATAAGAAACAGCAGTTTATCAACCAACTTCTTGAAAGTAAATAATTTCTGGCAAGAATCTAAATCCTATTTGAACGACAATACTTATTATTCCCTGCCTGTCCGTGTCTATGCTTGCCCTTTCGGCATGTCGATAAACGCTCACACGCTCAAAAACACAACAGACATTCGCTTGTATCCAAATCCGGCAAAAGACATGATACATGTTGATGTTCAAAATACTACATCGGCACGGGTCGATTACATCCTATATACCGTCAGCGGACAAAGGATATCATCCTATGTCAACCGAAATCCGTCTGAAACACTTAGTATTAGTCTGAGTAGTTTATCATCCGGCATGTATTTCTTGAAAATTACCGGAACCGATTTTTCAAACGTAACCTCTTTTATTGTTGAATAATACATGGCTTTATACGGTTTTTGCAACCTTGCTTTAATTCCGATGCGTAAATCGGCTTCTCATCGCTCTGAGATGGTGAGCCAGTTGTTATTCGGCGAAGCCTATGAAATCCTTGAACAAGCAAGTCAATGGACTTATATTAAAACTACTTTCGACTGCTACAAAGGGTATATCGACCGAAATCAAGTCGCGTTGATGAGAGAGGAGGAATATATACAAGTCTATCAAAAACAGACTCCTCTGTATGCTCAAGCAAGGACTTTACTCGTCGATAAACGTCGTAATTTCTCTTTTCACATACCCCCGGGATCCAGCCTGCCTCTCTATGCGGAAAATCACATACGTTTAGGCGCCGAACATTTCGAAATCAGTCAAATTTATCCTGCTAAAAGTTTAGAGGAAATCCTACTTGCTTATATCAACACCCCCTACCTTTGGGGTGGACGTTCTCCCTTGGGCATTGACTGTTCGGGTTTTACCCAAATAACATATAAAACCTTGGGGATCGATTTGTTGCGCGATGCGTCTCAACAAGTCAAACAAGGAAAAGACATAGTGTATTTAAACCAAAGTCGTAAGGGCGATTTGGCTTTCTTTCAAAACGATAAAGGATTGATTACTCATACCGGCATCCTTATCGACTCTCAACACATTATCCATGCCAGCGCTAAAGTACGTATCGACCGCGTGGATGAGAAGGGCATATTCAATCTCGAAAATGAAGAATATTCGCATAAACTACATCGTATAAAAAGAATAAGTCCTCCTATTCATACCTAAACACATCAATATCATGGCTACAACTTTTATTAATCCATTAAAAGATAAAATCTTATCTAAAGAATGGGTCATGTCGTATGTAACATTGATTGCCGGAACATTTGTATTAGCCCTTGGATATGCTTTTTTTATGACTCCTTACAAAATAACTCCGGGAGGTATTTACGGCATCTCCATCGTACTTCACTATCAATTTAATTTTCCTGTCGGGTTGGCAGCCTTGTGTTTCAATTTACCTTTAACCCTGATCGGCTTAAAATTATTAGGCTCCCGTTTCGGTATAAAAACTTTTATTGGATTTATATTAACCGCTCTTTTTACCGACGGTCTGCGTTTCTTTTTGGGCAACGATCCCTTGAAACTTCAGGACGAAGTATTGTTAGCCAGTATATTCGGAGGTGTGATTATGGGTATAGGCGTTGGAATGATTTTCAAATCGCGGGCATCAAGCGGGGGTACCGACGTATTGGCATCCATTCTTTCTAAATATACGAAAATGCCCTTAGGCAAACAACTCATGTTGGTCGATTCGTGCATAGTCGTGTTGGGCTTCCTCGCTTTTCAAGACTGGAAAATTCCTCTTTATTCTTGGTTGACTATCTTCTTAATGGGGAAAGTGATTGATATGGTCCTACACGGTTTCTCCGACGATAAAATCGTATTTATCATTTCCGATAAAAGCGAAGCCTTGCGAAAAACCATCATCTACGACTTACAAAGAGGAGGCACCATCTTTCAAGCCAAAGGTATGTTTACGCAAGAACCGAAAAATGTTCTCTTTACCGTTATGAATCGAAGGGAAATTCCCGACTTGCAAAAATATATTTTTCAAGTCGACGTCAACGCATTTATTAGTATTTTAGATGCTCACGAAATACTGGGCAAAGGATTCAAATCATTGCAAACCAAAGTTAATTAAAACATAGGATATATAAAACCTTTGTGTTCAATCCGAAATCTGTAAAAGCAACTATCTTATGAGTCAAACATACCGAGGAATCGTTACAAAATCAACAGGAAGTTTGTATTCCGTACGTATGCCAAACGGCGAAATAATAAGCTGCAAATTAAAAGGAAATTTTCGTATCAAAGGCATAAAAACGACCAACCCCATCGCCGTAGGTGATGATGTGAATTTTATAAAAGAAGAAAAAGAAGCCTACGGCTTAATTATAGCCATCGAAGAACGAAAGAATTATATTGCACGCAAATCCATCAATTTATCGCGCATAACTCATTTACTTGCTGCCAATATCGACAAACTCTATCTAATCATCAGCCTCTACGAACCCCGAACTCCTCTGGGTTTTATCGACCGATTTTTAACGGCAGCTGAATCCTTTCGGATAAACACAACGCTACTGTTTAACAAAATAGACATATACGATAAACCCGCTTTGCAGGCACTTACACAGATGCAAAAGATGTATCGCAACATAGGCTACCCCTGCCTGTCCATATCGGCAAGCAAAAAACAGGGATTAGATGCCTTAAAAGAAGACATGCTCCGCAAAGTATGCTTGTTCGGCGGACAATCGGGTGTCGGCAAATCAACAATTATCAATGCTTTAGACAATACCCTTCAGCTTAAAATCGGCGATATTTCTTCCTATCACAACAAAGGCAAACACACCACTACCTTTGCCGAAATGTTTGAACTCTCCTTCGGAAGCTTTATTATCGACACCCCGGGCATCAAAGAATTCGGACTGATAGACTACGAAAAAGAAGAAGTAACCCACTATTTTCCGGAAATGTTAAAGCTGCTCCCACAATGTAAATTCAAAAATTGCACCCATACACACGAACCTCAATGTGCCGTTAAAAAGGCCGTCGAAAAAGGAGAAATCGCCATGTCCCGTTACCATAATTATATCTCCATCATCGAAAACGAAGACATCGATCTTAAAAATTGGATGTTACGGTAGGGACACGACATGTCGTGTCCTCCTATCACCTCAGACCGTTTCCTATCATTACATTAGAACCGTATATTCCTATTATATATAAATTTACCCGGCGATATGTTATAAAACCATGTTTCAACCGTCTCGCAAACTAAGCAAGTTGCATTATGAAACAAATGTGTTTGAGTTGATAAAATGAGTATTAAATTAGAATAAAATACGTATCTTTTGAAAATAACATGCGCATTTTATGAAAAGAATATGCGCATTTTTTGGGGAATAAAATGAGCATTTTATTGGGATAATATGTGCATTTTATTGGAATAAAATGGGGATTTTATTTCAATAATATGAGCATTTTATTAATGAAGACAAACATGTGTGTTAACCCCAGTTGACTTCTTTAAGATAGCAAATACACTTGATTGCTTTTATACGATGATTGATAAAAAAATGCGAATGGCAAGCATAACGGATTCATCCTTGTAGTATCCAAATAAAAAGAATGAATCAAAAATGATAAAAAGAAAATTATCCAAGAATTTTTTATACATTTGCCAACATAACAAAAAAGATGATTAAATATTAAAAAGATGAGTGAGACTATTGTTTATGCGGTAATTACATTAGGAGGCATTGGCGTTATTGCTGCCGTTATTTTATATTTTGTATCCCAAAAGTTCAAAGTATACGAAGATCCGAAGATAGATACCATTGCCGGCCTATTGCCGGGAGCCAATTGTGGCGGATGCGGTTATGCCGGTTGCAGGGCACTGGCCGAAGCCATAGTAAAAGCCGGAAGTACCGAAGGTAAAGCCTGTCCGGCAGGAGGTTCCGACACCGGCACTAAAATTGCAGCCATGATGGGCGAAACAGCTACTGCAAGCGATCCAAAACGAACCATTATCCGCTGTCAAGGCAGCCATGAAAACGCCCCGCGTAAATTCGCCTATGATTCCATTACATCCTGTGCGTTTGCACATATGTCGGGAGCCGGCGAAAGTGCATGCGCTTACGGCTGCTTAGGATTTGGCGACTGTGTGAAAGCCTGCAAATTCGACAGCATCAAAATCGACGAAACCATCGGATTACCCCTGGTGAATCACGACACCTGCGTATTATGCGGTGCCTGTGTGAAAGCTTGTCCACGAAACATCATTGAAATTCGCAATATACAAGAAAATCAGGCCGTATGGGTGGATTGCATGAACAAAGAAAAAGGAGTTGACGCTAAGAAAAACTGTAAAGTAGCTTGCATCGCTTGCCGCAAATGCGAAAAAGCCTGTGAGTTTGGAGCTATTACCGTTGAAAACAACCTCGCTTTTATTGATTCAACCAAATGCACGGCTTGTTTGAAATGCGTGGGGGTTTGTCCTACTACAGCTATCCAAACACTTATTAAAGAACAAGTGTCTTAATAACTAACACATACATCTTATCTATTTCATAAAAAATATAGCAACACCATGACATTTTCCGATAATAAGCAAGCATTTCCTGACAGCGCACCACAAAGCAATCCACGCCCCGGCTTTTTAACCCTATTGTGTGTTTTAACCTTTATCGGAAGTGGCTTTTCGTTATTGTCACAAATTTTTTCATTTGTCTTATACGATAAAATACCCGACTTATTTCATCAAATGTCTAACGTAATCGGAGGCGAAATCGGTGAATTATACATAAAAACCGCTGAGGTATTTATGGCTATGCCGAGGTATTATTTCTTACTATTGGCAGGTATTTACACATTATCGCTCAGCGGTGCCGTATGTATGCTTTTGTTGCGTAAAATCGGATTTCATCTCTATACCATAAGTCAGATTCTTTATTTAGGCTTGCCTTTGCTTATCATACATGCTCCATTTAATGTATTTAACTTGTTATTATCTGCTATTTTCGTTTTACTTTATGCACGATTTTTAAAACTTATGAGATAATGATGAAACACATTCGGGACCAATTTCCCATCTTGCAGCAACAAGTACACAATAAACCCTTGATTTATTTCGACAATGCCGCCAGTTCACAGAAACCGAGCTGTGTGATTCAAGCCGTTAAAACATATTATGAAAGCATCAACAGCAACGTACACCGTGGCATTCACCATCTCAGCCAATTAGCCACCGATGCCTATGAGCAAGCCCGTCAGCAAGTTCAAACATTCATACATGCCCAACACAGCCATGAAATCGTTTTCACCCGCGGGACCACCGAATCTATCAATTTGGTAGCTGCCTGTTTTTCCCGTGACTTTTTGAAACCCGGCGACGAAATCATACTCAGTATGATGGAGCATCATTCCAACATAGTTCCCTGGCAACTGGCCTGCCAACAAAGTCAAGCTGTCATTAAAGTAATCCCTATGAATGAAAAAGGGGAATTACTCATGGATGCCTATCACAAACTTTTCAGCGATAAAACCAAAATAGTAGCTATTACTCAAACATCCAATACCTTAGGCACTATAAATCCCATCAAAGAGATGATATCATATGCCCACTCACGCAACGTCCCCGTACTCATCGACGGAGCGCAAGGAATTAAATCCTGCGGCATAGATGTACAAGAAGTGGATTGCGATTTTTATTGTTTTTCCGGACACAAGTTATATGCCCCTATGGGAATCGGCATCTTATATGGCAAAGAAGCTTGGTTGGACAAACTTCCTCCCTATCAAGGTGGAGGCGATATGATTAAAGAAGTAAGTTTTGCAAAAACCACTTTCAACGACCTACCGTTTAAATTCGAAGCCGGCACTCCCAATGTGGGTGGTGCAATTGGATTACAACAAGCATTGCTGTTTATCGAAATATATGGTCATCAAAACTTTATCCAATACGAAAAAGAATTGCTCGACTATGCAATATCTCAAATGAAATCCATAGAGAATATACGTTTTATCGGAACAGCCTCTCATAAAAGCGCTGTCATATCGTTTTTATTAGAGCCACATCATCCTACGGATGTGGGTACCTTGATTGATTTTATGGGAGTGGCTGTCAGAACGGGTCATCATTGTACACAGCCACTGATGGACCACCTGGGGATTCCGGGAACCATAAGAGCTTCATTTGCTCCCTATAACACAAAGGAAGAAATCGATTATTTTGTACATGCTTTACGCACCGCCAACAAGATGCTCGCCTAAATATGAAGATTATTTGTTTTTACAACAACTTTCCCCATCAAAAACAAGTATTTCCCCTGGAGAATAAACCCTTGTTTTACCTCAAACCCGACACTTCCATACTCACCCACAATCGTCCGTTTTTCATACCCGAGTTTACCGACAACTTACATTGTCAGGTGGAATTGGTAATAAGAATCGACAAGTTAGGTAAATACATACAAACAAACTATGTCTCCACCTACTTTCACGAAATAGCCTTAGGCATCAACATATTCGATAAAAGCTTACAAACACAGTGTATACAAAACGGTTTAGCCTGGGAAAAAAGCACTGCCTTCGAAAACTCAGCCGCCATGAGTCTTTTCTTCCCTCTTGACAATATACATTCTCTCGAAGAGATAACACTTGGCATATCCAAAAACCAACAGGAAAACATACATGCAAACCTGCAGTCGATGGTTTTCCCTCTTGAAACACTTATTTCGTATGTTTCAAGCTATTTTACACTCAAAACCGGCGACCTCCTCTTTTTAGGTTCTCCCCTACCCTCTATCCCTATACAAATCAACGACCTAATAGAAGCTTACCTAAACCATGAAAAACGCATGCGTTTTAGAATTAAATAATACATTCACTTTTAAAAATTAACCAATATAATGATTACAAGCGATTTTAGTGTTTTTGAAATTTTAATGCTTTTATGTTTTGCCGTCAGTTGGCCGATATCCATTGCCAAAGCATTACGAACAAAAGTAGTAAAAGGGAAAAGTCCGATTTTTATGATGATTATCATACTCGGATATGCCTTTGGTATAATCAATAAAATCATCAATCATTTCGACATGGTTACTTTCTTATGGGCTTTTAATATGTTATTAGTTAGTATAGATTTATTTTTATATTACAAATACATCAAAAATGAATGCTGAACATACAACAAGGAAACCTAAATAACGTTATAAATCCATCGAAACAATAATCATAAAAAACAAAAAACAGGATTCATGAAAACAAAATTTTTTATCGTTTTATGTATTGCATTAAGCAGCCTAAGCATCAAAGCACAAACCCCTTACAAGCATAGCATAGGCGGTATTTTAGGCTTTTTTAACGGAGTATCTTACAAAACCTTTGTCGACAACAACTTTGCCATTCAGGCCGATTTAGGCATGCATGTTTCCCATTATATGTTAGGATTAAATGTAAACGGCAATTTCATGTATGAGCAAGCCATCCAAGACGGGTTTTATTGGTTTGCCGGCGGGGGCATCACTTTAGGCCCTGCTTTCGGTTATGTCAGAAATTACCCTGCTAACAACCAAACACTCTTTGGATTCCGTTTAGGATTAAATGGTATAGGAGGAGCAGAATACAAATTTAACAACATACCTCTTACCTTACAAGCCGACATACGTCCGGGCATTAGCTTTTATATGTCGAACGGCGGATTTTTTGCGTTCTTCGACTATAACTTCTTAAATGCGAGTGTAAGATATACTTTTTAATGATATAGCTGAAATATAATAGCACATATTATCTTAATTAAACCTTACTGATAAAATGGAGGCAAGAGCCCTCCATTTTTTTATCCTCTTTAATAATTTCAAAATATTTTTTCTAAACAGTAAATTTATATTATTGATTTTTGTAACTTTGCGCACTTTAAAACAATCCTTATATATAATATACACTATCCATTAAAAGAGTATATTAGGGAGGTTATTTATTGAAAATAAATATAGAAAATTAAATATTATCATCGAAATGAAAGTTTATCAAACGAATGAAATAAGAAATATTGCCATCTTAGGAGGAGCGAAAAATGGAAAAACTACCTTATCCGAAGCCATATTATTTCATGGTGGTGTCATAACCCGTCGAGGAAGCGTTGACGACAAGAATACGGTTTCCGACTATAGAGAAATAGAATTAGAACGACAAAATTCTATTTATTCTACCATATTATATGCCGAACATGCCGGTGTTAAAATCAATATGATCGATTGTCCGGGATTTGATGATTTCATTGGAGAAGTTATTACAGCCTTACGGGTTTGTGATACGGCACTTATGGTATTAAACGCTCAAAATGGCGTTGACGTAGGAGCAGAAATTCAATGGCGTTGGGTTAAAAAAGCAAAAAAACCTCTTGTTTTTGTTGTGAATCAATTAGACCATGACAAAGCAAACTTTGATGAAATGGTGCGCGAATTAAAACAAGATTTCGGAAATGGCGTTACCATCATTCAATATCCTATCAATGCAGGAGTAGGATTCGACACAGTGATCGACGTACTACAAATGAAACAACTCAGCTTCCCTTCCAACGGTGGAACCGCTGTTGTTAGTGAAATCCCTGAAAGTGAAAAAGCAAAAGCAGAAGAATTGCACAATACCCTGATAGAAAATGCAGCCGAGAATGACGAATCGCTCATGGAAAAATTCTTTGAAGAAGGAACACTTACCGAAGAAGAAATCAAAAAGGGATTGCATTTAGGCATACTTAACGGAAGTACTTTCCCTGTGCTATGTACGGCGGCAAAAACCGACCAAGGCGTGCTTAGTTTAATGGATTTTATCAAAGATAATTGTCCGGTTCCCAACGAAGCGGCTTTTGAAAAAACGAAAAACGGCAAAGTACTTGGCTTTGATGTCAAAGAAGCTGCTTCAGCATTTGTATTTAAAGCCGCCATCGAACAACACTTAGGCGAAGTGTCGTTTATGAAAATCTACAACGGCGAGTTTACCGAAGCCATGGATGCCATCAATCCTATCAACGGCTCCAAAGAAAGAATATCACAATTGTTATGCATAGCCGGCAAAAACCGCGAAAAAATTGAAAAAGCCTGTGCCGGCGATATCGTTGCTACGATCAAATTGAAAAACGTTTATCCGCAACACACCCTCAACTCAACGAAAAACCCGGAAGATGTAATTGAACCTACCGTATTCCCTGAACCCAAATTCCGTACCGCCATCAAAGCGAAAAACTCGAGCGATGACGAAAAGTTAGGTGCTATTTTAAACGAACTTCGCAAAACCGATTTGACATTATTGGTGGAACAATCCAAAGAATTGAAACAAACCATTGTTTCAGGTCAAGGAGAACAACACTTAAACATCAACCGTTGGATTATTGAGAAAATCAATAAAATAGAAATTGAATTTATATCTCCGAAAATCCCGTATCGCGAAACCATCACCAAATCGGCAGAATCCATGTACCGACATAAAAAGCAATCGGGTGGTGCCGGACAATTCGGTGAAGTACATATGCTGATTGAACCTTATTATGAAGGTATGATTCCTCAAAATAAATACCCTATCCGCGGAACTGAAAGCTACGACTTACCATGGGGTGGTAAATTAATATTCAACAACTGTATTGTAGGAGGAGCTATTGACGCTCGTTTTATGCCCGCTATCCTAAAAGGAATCATGGAAAAAATAGAAGACGGCCCCCTTACCGGATCCTATGCACGAGATATATGCGTGAATATCTATGACGGCAAAATGCACCCCGTCGATTCAAACGAAATGGCCTTCAAATTGGCCGGAAGAAATGCGTTTAAAGATGCGTTTAAAAATGCAGGGCCTCGTATCTTGGAACCTATCTACGACGTCGAAGTATTTGTTCCTTCCGAAAACATGGGTAGCGTCATGACCGACTTACAAGGCCGACGTGCCGTGGTGATGGGTATGGACAGCGAAGGCAACTTTCAAAAAATTCGCGCCAAAGTTCCTTTGGCTGAAATGAATAAATATTCCACTTCCTTAAGCTCCGTCACCAGCGGAAGGGCTTCCTACGGAATGAAATTTGCCGAATATCAACAAGTGCCGTCCGACGTACAATCGGCCTTGTTAAAAGCTTACGAAGAATCTCAAACCGACGAAGATTAATACTATTTTTTATTAATAAATAAATGTGAAGAGAGTGCTCAGCGCTCTCTTTTTTTTTGTTACTTTCCTTCTAAAAACAAAGAATGGAAAAAACACAATCCAGACCATCGTATTTCTCTGTTCTTGATACAGATAATTCAGCGGGTGAAAATTCTCAAAACAATTACGAATTACGAGGAAAGTCTCGAGTCGCGGGTCCCAAGTCGTAAGTCAAC
>DHTG01000007.1:0-11099 GCA_002411545.1 Bacteroidales bacterium UBA5266
ATATCTATATTAGAACACAGCCTCTTTTATCTGTTTTTTATGTATTTTTTCTGCTTGTATTTCTGTTCTTTATAAAACTTTCTTTTATTTTCTATATGAAACTATTAAATTTCTACATATTATTTTCCTTATTATAGTATATAAATAATCGTTTAATTTTTTTTAATATTTAAAATTATATTATTTATTCTTGCATTTTCGTCGTACATTTTTAACCAAAATACAGACATATTTACTTCTTCATTCAATCAAAAATAAATAGTACTTTTAAGACAATTTTATGTATATTTGCATCCAAATTCACATGGAAATGAAACGGTTTATTATAGGTATTATCTTTTTTTTTAGTATCGCACAGGTCAGTGCATCTTATATACTCATTCCGATGGATAAAACACAACGCAATCATTTGAAAGCTTACGGTATTGCCTATTGGGCTTTATCAAAAGAAATAGATGTAAGCTGGTTGTTAAATTATCGCGGAGGCAGTTTTATGTGCATGTATTCGCAAACCGCAGAAAATGAATGTTTGATTCGCAATGTGAGTTTCCAAATCATAGCCGACATTCAAGCTAATTCGATACTACAAGAAATTGCACAAACGGATATTAATATGAGTGAAATAAAACTTACAAAAGCACCTAAAATCGCAGTGTATTCTCCTAAAAACAAACTTCCATGGGATGATGCAGTTACTTTAGTATTAACATATGCAGAAATTCCTTATAATGTAGTATATGACGAAGAGGTCATAAGTGGAATATTGCCTACGTACGATTGGTTACATTTACATCATGAAGATTTTACAGGACAATACGGTAAATTTTGGGCCAACTACCGTAATGCCGACTGGTATATAAATGATGTAAGAGAAAATGAAGCTACCGCACGTAAATTGGGCTTTACTAAGGTATCGCAGCTGAAATTAGCCGTTGCCAAGAAAATTCGCGATTTTGTAGCAGGAGGTGGATATATGTTTGCCATGTGTTCGGCTCCAGATAGTTATGATGTTACCCTTGCTGCCGATGGAGTTGACATTTGTGATGTCCCTTTCGATGGAGATCCGATTGATCCACAAGCTCAAAATAAATTAAATTTCAATAATACCTTTGCCTTTCATAATTTTAAAATATCTACTAATCCTTATGAATACGAAATATCAGATATCGATATCGATCCCACAAAACATGTAATGAATACACCTAATGATTTTTTTACTTTGTTCGAATTTTCAGCCAAATGGGATCCAATCCCTACCATGCTTTGCCAAAATCATACACAAATCATACGTGGATTTATGGGACAAACCACCGCTTTTAGAAAAGATAAAGTAAAACCAAATGTAATTATATTAGGCGAATCCAAAGCCTTCCATGAAGTAAGGTATTTACACGGAACTTTTGGAAAAGGAACATTTACTTTTTACGGTGGTCACGATCCTGAAGATTATCAACATTTTGTTGGAGACCCCCCTACCGATTTAAATTTACACCCTAATTCTGAAGGCTATCGTTTAATTTTAAATAACGTTTTATTCCCTGCTGCAAAAAAAGAAAAACAAAAAACATAAAGGGGATTTATATTATGTAGATGCTTCATATTCGATTTTCCACACCCCATTTACTTTTATACAATTTCGTTTCAAATAATTCTTTCTAATAAAACAAGCATATCGATAATAAAATCGATATGCCAGTCATCATGAATAAATAATAAATAAGATATGTATTAGTTTTAATTCTTCACATCTTGATTGATAGATAGCTTTTCATTTTCAATTAAAACAAATGAAAGCGTTCCTCTTGCCGAGAGCTCTCCTTTAACTTTAGCCTCGGCTTCAACAAAAAAGGCTAAATTTCTTCTACTAAGAATTCTGGCCTTTATTTCTATTAAGTCACCCGGTTTTACTTGTTTTTTAAACCTTACTTTTTCAATTCCTGCATAAAAAGGAGTTTTACCTTTTAATTCATCGCCAATAAGCAAGCAGCAAGACTGTGCCATAATTTCACATAAAATCACACCGGGCACTACCGGATTTCCCGGAAAATGTCCTTGTAAAAAATACTCATCTCCTCTTACATAATAGTTAGCATGTGCAACGTTGTTTTCATCGATAATAATTTCATCAATCAAAAGCATAGGTTCACGATGAGGAATAAACGTTTTAATGATTTCTCTATCCATACTTAAACTTAATATTTACTAAACTAAAAATTACCACTAATCAATTTTACGAACTGCAAGACAAGCATTATGTCCACCAAAACCTAAGGAATTAGAGAGGCCTAAGCTGATTTTGGCTTTTCTCGCTTGATTCGGCACATAATCTAAATCACATTCGGGATCAGCCTCTTTAAATCCAATGGTTGGAGGAATTAGTTCTTCCTTTAAGGCTAGTACCGTAGCGATAAGCTCTACAGCACCGGCGGCTCCCAACATATGACCTGTCATAGATTTAGTTGAACTAATCAATGATTGTTTAGCTTTGTCTTCTCCCAAAGCTAATTTAATAGCCAAGGTTTCGGTTTTATCGTTCAAAGGGGTGCTTGTACCGTGCGCATTGATATATATTGTATCTTTTTCTTTTTTATAGTTTGCTTCATGTAATGCCAATACCATAGCTTTAGCGGCAGAACTGGCATCGGGTTTCGGTGCTGTGTAATGGTACGCATCGCAGGTATTCCCATAACCACATAATTCCGCATATATTTTGGCATTACGTGCTTTAGCATGCTCATACTCCTCTACTATTAATATACCTGCTCCCTCACCTATAACAAATCCCTGACGTCGCATATCAAAAGGGATAGAAGCACTTAAAGGATCCGAACTACGCGAAAGTGCTTTTGCATTTGCAAATCCACCGATAGCTAATGGTGTTATAGAAGCTTCAGTTCCACCAGCTATAATAGCATCGGCATACCCGTGTTTAACAGCTCTATAAGCCTCACCTATGGAATGTGTTCCGGTAGCGCATGCCGTAACAATCGGTAAACAAGGGCCTTCCGCTTTATGAGAGATGGCAATATTACCGGAGGCAATGTTCGAGATCATCATAGGAATAAACAAAGGAGAAACCCAACCCATCCCTTTTTCCATCAATTTTTGACTTTCTGCATAAAAAGTATGAATACCCCCTACTCCGGAACCGACATAAACACCCAATCGCTCGGGATCCATATCTAATTTGCTATCTTCCATAGCTTGTTTCGCTGCCACCAAAGCATATTGGGTAAATAAATCCGAACGACGTACTAATGACTTATCTATACCAAATGCTTCCGCATTGAAATTTTTTATTTCAGCGGCAACCTGAACAACAAAATCATCAATCGGGAAAGAAGAAATTTTACTGATTCCACATACACCGCTTTTTATATTTCCCCAAAATGTAGGAACATCATTGCCAACAGGTGAAACTACACCTAATCCTGTTATAACTACTCTTTTCATATATATAATATTAATGTATATCGCTTTTTTAATTTATTTATTATTTGAACCAGACCATGATAATATACAAGCTCCGGTTGTAAAGCCTGCCCCAAAGGCACTTAAAACTATTAAATCGCCTGATTTTATTTTTTTTGATTTATTCAATTCATCCAATAAAATTAGGATTGAGGCCGATGCAGTATTGCCATACTTTTCAATATTATGAGGAAATTTATCTTCAGTTTGATTTAAATTTTGACGTATGGTCTCTATGATACGTAAATTAGCTTGATGACAAATAAAATAATCAATATCATCTGCTTTTAATCCTGCTTCTTGTAAAATTAAATTTATTTCAGACGTCGAAGCAGATACGGCTAATTTATAAATTTCTTTGCCATTCATAACCAAAGGGCCTGTATTTTCTTCTTTATTATTAAAGGGATTAAATTCCATTTTTCTATGATAATACAAAGAATCAATATTCGATGTTGTAGATAAATGCATGGCTTTTAAGTCATCTCCATCGGTAACAACCGCCGCAGCCGCCCCATCTCCAAATAAAATACTTGCATCTCTTTGTGTCCAATCAACGATACGTGATGGTTCTTCGGCACAAACGATCAAGATGTTTTTTACTTTTCCCATTTTCAAAAACGCTTCTGAAATATCTAAAGCATATACAAAACCGGCACAAGCCACATTTATATCTAAACACGGACAAGATGCTCCTATTTTTCCTTGTATAATACTACTTAAGGAAGGTGTCGCATAACTATTAACTAAATTGGAACAAACAATATAATCTAAGTCAACACTTGATATTTGAGCATCTTCAATGGCTTTCTGCGCTGCCGTTACAGCAATGTCTACTAAAGTCTCTTTCGATAAAATGCGTCTTTCTTTCACTCCCGTACGGGTAGAAATCCACTCATCGTTTGTATCTAAAATTTCTGAAAGCATGTCATTGCTTACAACTAAACTTGGCACTGAACTTCCTGTTCCGATAATTCTCATAATAATAATTTTATATGTATAAGATTACTGCTTAAAACAAATTTTATATGTAATATCATAAGCTTTTCAAAGTGCTGCAAAGAAAAAAGAAATTTCTCATCAAAGTCCCAAAAATGGGATAATTCAAAATTGAATGGGATAAAATAAGGTATTTAGGGGTTAAAGCATTTATTTAGGGATGTTATAAAAAAAAACAGCTCCTTATTATTTTTTTTTATACTTTTGCCACAGTTTTATTTTAAAGAAATGGCTAAAAAATTACCGGGATTCTTCACCGAAAAGACAAATACTGTCAAGTTTTTACTGTTTGTTACTTTTTTTGCATTAACCTTTATCATAATTTACAAACCTTTCGGCTCAAATAAATGGTTAACCTTGATAGGAAGGGAAGCATATATGCTTTATATGAGCATATTGGTGCTGATAGGATTTATTATTTTAACAACTAGCCGGATAGTAATGAGCTTTGTTAATAAACATAACCCATTTACTTACCTTATATATATTAGTTGGATTATTGCCGAAATTATTATCATAGCCATATCTTGTACCTTAGTTGCTTGGTCTATAAAAGAAGAACCTACTACATTTTTTGAAATATTACCCAGAACATTTTTTTATACCATTTCCATATTAATCATTCCTTATACGCTTTCTTGGTTGTATTTTTCCATGAAAGAAAACGAAAAAGTAATCAAACGGTTCACACAAGAGGAACCCAAAGAAGTGGCTGAAAGCACAAAAGATCTCATTAATTTCACTGATGAAAAAGGGAACCTACGTTTATCCGTTAAAATAGAACATTTATATTATATAGAATCAGCAAATAACTATGTGTATATCTATTACGAAAACAATAAAAAAGAAATTACAAAATCAACTTTGCGTAGTTCATTGAAAATAATTGAAGAAAGTTATCCGGAAAGCGGACTTATTCGATGTCACCGTTCTTACATCATTAATTTTAAAAAAGTAAAAATATTACGCAAAGAAAAAGATGGATTATTTCTCGAATTAGATTCCGATGAAATTGCCGATATTCCGGTTTCGAAAACCTATGTCGATGAAATGATAAAACTATTCTCTAAACATTCCGTTTAACCAGTCTGTTTATATACAGATTGAGATAAATTAGTTACGGGTGATTGATTTTGAATGTATTCTATGATTTTTTCAAATAATACAAAATATAGTATTCTGCTTCTTTAAAGGCCCTTTTAAGTACTATTTGTTTCTAATTTTTTTATACTTTTGCACTTCATTTATATCATTATAAAATTAATATGAATTCACTCTTAGAGAAATTAGAAGTTATATATTCACGTTGGCTTGAAATAGGAGAACAATTAGTCCAACCGGAAACGATAGCCGACATGAAACGATTTGTCAAACTAAACAAAGATTACAAAGAACTTCAAGCAATTGTAAACGTTTACCAAGAATATAAAAATGTATTAAGTAATATTTCAAATGCAAAGGAAGTAATAGCCAACGAAAAAGATGAAGAATTTCGCAATATGGCCAAAGAAGAATTGAATGCTTTGAACGAACGTGAAGAGATATTGGAAAATCAAATACGATTATTATTGATACCCTCAGATCCTCAAGACGAAAAAAATGCTATTGTTGAAATTCGCGCCGGTACGGGTGGCGATGAAGCCAGTATTTTTGCCGGCGATTTGTTTCGTATGTATTCTCATTACTGTGAAAATAAAAAATGGAAATTAGACGTTGTCTCTGTAACGGAAGGTACTATAGGTGGATTTAAAGAAATTATTTTTAACGTAATGGGCGAAGGTGTTTACGGTTTGTTAAAATATGAATCAGGCGTACATCGTGTACAACGCGTTCCACAAACTGAAGCGCAAGGCAGGGTACATACCTCTGCCGCATCGGTGGTTGTTTTACCCGAAGCCGATGAATTCGATGTAGAATTAAAAGAAAAAGACATTCGTAAAGACACTTATTGCTCTTCCGGTCCTGGAGGTCAATCTGTTAACACAACCTATTCAGCCATACGTTTAACACATATTCCTACCGGTATAGTAGTAGCCATACAAGATGAAAAATCTCAAATTAAAAACTACGAAAAAGCTTTGAAGATTCTACGTACTCGCATTTATGAAATGGAATATCAAAAATATTTAGATGATATTTCTGGAAAACGAAAAACCATGGTTTCAACGGGCGATCGCTCCGCAAAAATACGTACCTATAATTACCCACAAAACAGAGTTACAGATCATAGAATTAATTTAACTATGTATAATTTAAGCGGTTTTGTCGACGGTGATATTCAAGAAGTCATTGAAGCCTTGCAAGTCGCTGAAAATGCCGAACGACTAAAAGCCAGCGTTGAAGCATCTTAAACTTAACAATCATGAAAACAGCTATTTTTCCGGGATCTTTTGATCCTATCACTAAAGGACATGAAGACATTATACTACGTGCTTCTCTCTTATTTGATAAGCTGATTGTGGCTATTGGACAAAATAGTGAAAAAAAATATATGTTTTCTCCCGAACAACGACTACTTTGGTTAAACAAAACGTTCGAAAATTATGATAATATTCATTGTGTGATCTATACCGGATTAACTGTCGATTATTGTAAAGCAAACCATATCAAATATATCATTAGAGGTATACGAAGCATCAATGATTTTGAAAATGAAAATAGCATAGCTTATATGAATAAAGCCTTGCATACCAATATAGAAACGGTTTTCTTACTTACCGACAGACATTATGCACATATTTCTTCTTCTGCTGTCAAGGAAATTATTCTTAACAAAGGAAATGTTACAGATTTTATTCCGAATACTATAATCATCAATCATCATGAAACTAGCCCTTAAAGCAAGCTATGTTTGTATAGGAATTATTCTCCTAACAACAGATATATTTGCCCTCAAACACGTAATTATCCAAGGCGAAGCGGCTTTTGCCAAAGGGGCTGAAATTAGATTTTATCTTTGTGATGAGCTACTGACCGGAAATAAAACATTGATAACAAAAACATATATCAATGAGGAAGGTGCTTTTCAGGTAGAAATTCCTGTTTTAGAGACTCGTGAACTCATCCTAAATATCAACACCAGCGAAGGAAGTATCTTTGTTGAACCCGAAAAGAACTACAATATTATCTTACACACAAACGAACAACTAATCAACCGAATTGATGCAAAATATTTGGGAAATACTATCCAAATATCCATTTTGAATTCCGACACAAACGAACTTAACTGGAAAATTAATTTTTTCAATCAGTATTACAATTACTTCCTATATAAACATAGTGTACCTATAATAAGCATGATTCCACAAAATGTTTATGATAGTTTACTGCAAATAATTACCGATAGGTTTCCTTTACATATCGACACCCTCGACTTTTATAGCATCTATACCACTTTTCGCATTGCTCAAATTGAAAAAATGTATTATAAAAAAAGCATGCAGAAACTTTACGATAAATATTTAAATAATAAATATATCCATTACCATAATCCTGCTTATATGGATTTTTTTATTCAATGCTATGATAATTATATTTACGCAGGTTCTAAATATATTACAAGAAAATTGTTATTATATGATATAAACCAACTTAACGATTACTATACCCTTTCCAATGATTTAGGGAAAGACCCATATCTATTAAATGAAATGGTTCGCGAAATAGCCCTTATTAAAAATCTAAGCACTTTATTTTTACAGCATGAGGATTTCAACAAAAAAAACCTATTGTCATTACTGCGAAAAATAGCCGAAACTACCAAATTTGAAGAACACAAAAAAATGGCGGAAAACACTATCTTTAATCTTACAAATCTGAAAGCTGGCAGCATAGCCCCTGATTGTCAATTTAAAGACATACACAATAACACCCTAAAACTTTCAGACTATAAAGGGAAATATGTGTTTCTTCATTTCTTCACACTCGACTGTCAGGAATGCATACGCGAAATGCTGATTATAAAAAAACTATATGAAATGTACGGTGATTACGTAGAATTTTTCAGCGTGATGCTCGATGTAGAACCTTCAAAACTTTACCATTTTGTAAGCGCATATCCCGAATTCAAATGGAATTTCGTACATTTTAATAAAGATTTCACCTTTATTGATGCCTATAAAATTTATTCTTTACCACTGGGAATGTTCCTTAACGAAAAAAGCTACATTATTTCCTACCCCACACCCATCGCTACGGAATTAGGTTCATTATTCCTTTTTACTTTTAAAGATGTGATTCATTCACCGTATCGTACAAAAAATTGAAAATCAATTTTTTTTATAAAACAAAAATAATTTCAAAAAAGTAGTTTTATATATAAATAAGTACTAACTTTGCATCTGTTTTTCAAATTTAATATATAAATATAAACTCAATATAATCAACAATAAAAAAATATCTGTTATGGATTTAAAGAAAATAATCGCCGAATTAGAGGCAAAAAACCCAGCTCAACCTTTGTACATTCAAGCAG
The DNA here is from genome assembly GCA_002411545.1 of Bacteroidales bacterium UBA5266. Classification (GTDB taxonomy): domain Bacteria; phylum Bacteroidota; class Bacteroidia; order Bacteroidales; family WCHB1-69; genus UBA5266. The sequence goes on from DHTG01000007.1 coordinate 8,945, forward strand.
CAAAGGAAGTACTTGAAACCATTGTAGATTTCGTAAATCAAAACCCTAAATACGATAAATATGCTATCGTAGAAAGAATTTTGGAACCCGAAAGAATCATCAAATTCAAAGTAACTTGGGTAGACGACAAAGGCAATATTCAAGTAAACCGTGGATACAGAGTACAACATAACATGGCTATAGGCCCTTACAAAGGTGGCATTCGTTTTCACCCGAGCGTGAACGAAGATTCCATGAAATTTTTGGCTTTCGAACAAACCTTTAAAAACTCTTTAACAACTCTTCCCATGGGAGGCGGTAAAGGCGGTTCCGATTTCAATCCTCAAGGAAAATCGGAAAATGAAGTAATGCGTTTCTGCCAAGCTTTCATGACCGAACTTCAAAAATACATAGGTCCTGAAACCGACGTTCCCGCAGGCGACATAGGTGTTGGCGGTCGTGAAATCGGTTTTATGTTCGGACAATATAAACGTTTACGCGAACACCACGTGGGTGTATTAACCGGAAAAGGTTTGGAATGGGGTGGCTCTTTGGTTCGTCCAGAAGCTACCGGTTTCGGCTCCGTTTATTTCTTACAAGGTATGATTAAAGCGAAAAAAGATAAATTAGAAGGCAAACGTGTGGCATTGTCCGGTTTCGGTAATGTTTCATGGGGTGCTGCCCTTAAATTGGCCGAATTAGGTGCTAAAGTGGTTACTATCTCCGGTCCTGACGGTTACATCTTAGACGAAGAAGGAATCACTACTCCCGAAAAAATTGCTTACATGAATGAATTGCTTCAAACACGTAACAATGTAGTAGCTCCTTTCGCCGATAAATTCAAGTCAGCTAAATTCTTCCCGGGTAAAAAATCATGGGAAGTAAAAGTCGACATCGCTATGCCTTGCGCTATCCAAAACGAATTAAACGATAAAGACGCCGCTCAATTAATTAAAAACGGTGTTCAATACGTTGTGGAAACTTCCAATATGGGATGTACCGCCGAAGCCGTTATCGCTCTTCAAAAAGCAAAAGTTAACTTTGCCCCGGGTAAAGCTGCCAATGCAGGCGGTGTGGCCACTTCAGGTTTGGAAATGTCGCAAAATTCAATGAAACTTTCATGGTCAGCTAAGGAAGTTGATGAAAAATTACATGGAATTATGAATAACATCCACGATAACTGTGTGAAATACGGAAAAGAAAAGAACGGTTACATCAATTACGTTAAAGGTGCTAACATAGCAGGCTTTATTAAAGTGGCCGAAGCTATGATTGCCCAAGGTGTTGCTTACTAATTTTTAGTTTACAATACATATAGAAAAGAGGACGTTGCTAACGCCCTCTTTTTTTTATCTACACCGCCAAAACCCGCAAAGGATTTTTAATTTTTATATATGTGAATATGGATGATATTTGTGTCCCTGATGTCGTTTGTGTCCTTTGATAAAAATTTGAAAAGCTGACAGATGAGAACTTTTTCTTAACTTCTTAATGGTTAAAAATTGGTTGTACTAGAGCCCCCCCCTGAAACAAGCTTGCTTTGCTGGGAGGCAGGCTTGTCTCGATCACCTGAGAAGCTTCGTAGGTTTTGCTGAGAAGCCTCTCACGCAATCGAGACAAAGCAGCATTTTTTACTGACAAGCTTGTTTCAAGGGGTATTCTAGTACAATCATAAAATAATGATATTGTATTAGTTATTAAAAGGATTTTTATCTCAAATTTACTGCTAATACATTAAAAATCACAAATAATAGTCATTAATCAGGACAAGTCATTTATATATCCCTATTTTGTTTTTTATAACGAAACTTTTTTATTCTTTTCAAAAAGAGTTCTATCCATCCCGATATGGCAAGTGACGACACACCAAGAGCTATACCATTCAAAACGGTCATATCATCATTAAGTTCCGGTGTAATAAAAGATCCGTCAATAGTAAAACAATATCCTATTATGTCTAAGCAACCCAAAAAAATAAATATACTACATAAACATAACAAAAAANNCAATCCTGATAACTTTTCAATTTCCTGTTTTCCTATCAGTTCTAATTTCTCTATTTCGTGCAACATAGTGGCGCAACCTATGGGTTTTACTACCTTATAACGACCTCTATCTTTACTAACTATCTGAATAAAAGTGCTTCCAGATTAATTTTTCTTCTTTCTTATAAACA
>DHTG01000007.1:11459-11647 GCA_002411545.1 Bacteroidales bacterium UBA5266
ATTGTTTTTATTCCGTGTTAATCCGTGGAAATCTGTGGGCGGGAAAAGGACAAAAACGACAGTAAGGACACCAACGCAAGCAGTCGCTTTTCTGTCGTTCGTGTCGTTTGTGTCCTTTTTTGGATTTATCGGACAATAATAATAATAAATGTTAATTCTCGAGAGAAAAATGGATTTCTATTGGCTTT
>DHTG01000004.1 GCA_002411545.1 Bacteroidales bacterium UBA5266
GGCGATATCTTTATCGGCAAACTCTCTTCCAACGACAAGCATCTATTACCGGCTTTGGCCGATGTATTATGCCAAATCGAAGGAGAATTTAAAGACTATATTCACTTTACAGAGGACAAGCTTCCTGCCATCGACAAAATCATTGCTACCGGAAGTAATAATTCCGCTCGGTATTTTAATTATTATTTTTCAAAATATCCTTGCATTATCCGCAAACATTGCAACAGCCTTGCTCTGTTAGACGGTACGGAAAGCGAAATGGAACTAAAAGCACTCATAAACGACATGACCCTGTATTTCGGCCTCGGTTGCCGAAGCGTTTCGAAATTATATGTACCTCCGGATTACGACTTTTGTACACTCTTTCGTATACTCGACGACTTTAAGTCCATTTACGAAAGCCACCATACCTATTTAAACAACCTTGAATATCAAAAAACCATACATTTACTCAACAAAATACCTTTCTATGATGCGGGTATTATGCTATTTAAAGAACACACATCAGCAGCATCTTCCATCAGTGTGATACACTATGAGTTTTATAAAGACGCCGATAAACTGTGGGATGATTTAACCCAACATCAGGATGAAATCCAATGTCTACTGAGTAACCGTATCCAAGTGAACGACACCCTACGTTTAGGCCAATCACAATATCCCGAAGTGTGGGAATATGCCAATAATATCGACACTTTATCGTTCTTATTACTATAAATATATTTCGATACATGATAAAAGTAACACAAATTAAAAAATCCTTTCATAATCTACAAGTACTAAAAGGCATAGATCTGGAAATACAAAAAGGAGAAATCGTTTGTTTGGTAGGAGCTTCGGGAGCCGGAAAATCTACTTTACTCCATATTATAGGCACCTTAGACAAACCCGACAGTGGGGAAGTATGTATCAAAGGAGAAAATGTATTTCGACTTCCTGACAAAGAACTCTCACAATTTCGCAACCGCCACATTGGATTTGTGTTTCAATTTCATCACCTCCTGCCTGAATTTACGGCATTGGAAAACATTTATTTGCCTGCACTGATAGCCAAAGTGCCTCAGAAAAAAGCCATGGAACAAGCGCATGAATTATTGGATTTGTTTAAATTAAGTAATCGTGCCGATCATAAACCTTCTCAACTCTCCGGAGGTGAACAACAACGCATTGCCGTTGCCCGCGCATTAATCAATAAACCCTCGGTAGTCCTTGCCGATGAACCTTCCGGCAACCTCGATTCGAAAAATGCTAAAGAACTACACGCCCTATTCTTAGAATTACGTGATACGTTGAATCAAACCTTTGTGATTGTTACCCATAACGAAAGCTTTGCCGCCATGGCCGACCGTACCCTCCACATGGCCGACGGTGTGTTGATAAAATAAATTAATATGTAGGTTTTTATACGTTAAAACCCGCCCCTACTCTTTTATTTGCCATTTACCTTTAAATTCATATATCACTTTACCTGCCACAATTTCACTCGTATCATTAAGCACTGTTTTTTCAAATTCAATTTGATTGTTGTCGATCCATTCAGCATTTGAAGGCCACCATTCATCAATTTCAATTATTAGTTCAAATTCTTTTATAAATGAAGTATTTGTCAATCTATAAATAACAAATCCGTTTACAGTATATTCTGCAACTAAATCTACATTGTAAGAAACAAGTCGTGACTTATCAGGAGAAATTTTAAGCAATCCCGGAATAATGATTGTTTCACCTGAATTTTTGTTGATTAAACAATATGCATTCCCTTCGAAATATTGAATATGAACAATATATGAATTGATTTCTTTTATATAATCTCTAAATGAATACCTAATGACGCCATCATCGAATTCTTTATCAATAAAAATCACATCAGCATTGTTTTCTATTGTTAATATTAACTTATCATTATTACGTTTAATAAGATGACTAAAGTTGGTTAATTGGTGTTTTTCAATCTTTTTGGCACATTCATAAGAATTATGAATATTATTACATAAACTGTCGAAATTGACAACTATTGGATCGTTTTCAAATCTTCCGGAATTTACAATCTTACATGTAGAACAACGAAAAAATAAACTTAACAACGAAAAAAGACGACACCTCTTTTCATGTATTTTTGATTAATAAATGAACCGTTTTTTTTAAAGGCAAAAAAACATTATTTTCAAAAAAACTTACTGTCAATGCCTGAAATAACTTGATTGAAAAAGTAGAAAAAATGGCTGAAAACAATAAAAAAGTAAAAAGCACGCTTAAATATTGACATCACTTATTGCTGCACAATACTATCCTGTGTTGTATTGTTGTCGGTAACAATACTTCTTTTTAGAAAAAGTTCAGCGGTTTTAATATCATGTTCAATTCCGTTTAAGATAGCCAAAGCACCGGTAAGGGGCACATTGTTAAACATTGCCTGATCCCAATTCATTAAACCTCTTTCGGTTTTAACATCTCCGGTATTAAGCAAGGAATTGATTTCAATAGCTAATCCCTTTTTTTCGTGAGTAGTAAGATAATTACAGATAGATGTTTGATAATTAATGATTTTATTTTTAAGTTCTTTACCTTTCTCCCATCCCATGCAATAATTGGTGATGTCAATATCATCGCCATTTGATATTAAACGGTAGTTATTAAAAATTTCATCCGTATTATACTCACTTTCTGAATAGGAGATCAATAGGATTCTTATTTCTTGGATATAATTTAACAAGTCGTTACGTAAATCTTCTATTTTTTTTATTTCTCCACATTCAATATCTTTATCTTTCATCATCCGGTCATAATCGGCAATGATTTCATTAATTGCTTTTGTTGATTTAACTTGCTGATCACTAAGCACAACATAAGTATTTATGATATCAAAAGTAAAACGTAATGAATAAAGTATAATAAACATAGAACAATAAATGCCAATAAAAACCAAGGCTATTTTTTCCGACATACTTTTTTCCGATTTTTTTTTTACTCCAAACATATAAAGTGGTAAAGCAATAAAAGCAAATAAGAAAGCGCCTAAAAGAAGCAAAATATTTGCACCTGAAATATGAAGATTTTTGAATATCACTCCAAAAAAAATGTCGGTTAAAGCAATTAATCCGATAATATTGGTTGCCTTTTCCAGTGAAGACTCCGAATTGCGAATTCTTCTGATGAAGAAAACCGGTAAAAACAATACGGTGAAACATAAGGGACCAAATAGTAATAATAAATTACTTCCAGGTAAATGCAAGAGTTTAAATAATGTTCCAATGGAAATTAAAAATAAGGAAATAAATCCGGTGATTTTAATGGTTGTTTTCATGATATTTTATATTTATGTGTTGATTTTATTTTTATTTTTTTAATGTTGTGTTTGCATTACAAAACCCACCTCTTTTTAAACACCCCATTCAACTATTCAAATAGAGTTGAATTTTGAAAAACCATGTTTAATATTAATTTCTTGAAAACAACTCCTTTTCTTTTTAATCTTCATTTGTTATTTCCGTAGCAAAAGTAAACATTATTTTAATTGAAAAACATATCGTCATCCCATTGTTTAGGATTGTTGATTATATAATTTGAAATGTATTGATAAGATCGAAAATTGCGAATAATGTGATCGTAAAAACGTGGTTGCCATTGGATATTATGAAATCCGTTTTTATTGCACCACCGTTTCACCGATGATTTATATTGTTGAATTATCACGGAAACGGAACCAGAAATGGGTTTGCCAAATGTGTTGGTTGATTGTAGGGACACGACATGTCGTGTCCTAAAATGTCGTGTCCGGAATTGTTGTGTCCTAAAATATTGTTTTCCCTCATGATTTTGTGAATTCACATGATTTTGTTCCCCTGCACAATTTTGTATATCCGTATGATTTTGATTATCCGCATGATTGGACACGACATGTCGTGTCCCTACGGGTGGTGTTTCATTATCCGAACAATCAACAGTTTGGTTTACATGTATTAATTCAATAATACCGTGTATATGATTTGGCATAATAATATGTTGGTGTAAAATAACATTCGGGAAATGTTCCGGTATTTTTATCCAATATTCATTGGCAATGTCACCGATTGGGAATAAAACCATTTCGTTATTTTCAATTTGCCCGAAATGACATTCCCTGTTTAAACAACAGATGGTAATAAAATACAATCCTTCGGAGGAATAATCATATCCATGTAAACGATAAGATCGTCTGTCACGATTTTTTTTCATAGTCTTTACATTTATAAGAATTAGATTTGTTTCTTTTCGTTAAATCTTCCTATGTGTTTAGTGCTTTTTTATGAATGAGATTATGTCTTTCGTCAGACCTTTCATCAAGGGTAATTCCGGTTTAGCATAGGTATCCATGTTTTCTTTTAGGTCACTGCTTGATTTCTTTAAGACATGATTCATATTTTTTATAATGATACATTCGGCATCGGGTTTAGCGGCGGATAATAATTGAGCATCGTTAACGCTAACCTGAATGTCAGTAGTCCCTTGGATGATTAATACGGGAATACTTAGTTTTTTTATTTCGACAGCAGGATCATATTTCAACCATGAAATCATATATGGCTGAACACTCGGGCGATACAAAGAATAAAGTTCCTTACTGACAGAGGTAACTTGGATGCCGTTAAGCAGACTATCAAGGACACGGTCGGATTCTTCTTCCAATTTTGCCGGCAACTTGCCTTTCAATTGTTCCTGTAATACCTTGTCGGCAGGTCGTCCAATGCCTGCAATGGAAATGAATTGATCAACAACCGTTTGTTGGGCGGCTACCATACCGATTAAAGAACCTTCGCTATGACCTAAGATTATAATCTTTGAAAAGCGATTGTCTGATTTCAATAAGGAAATCCAAGCTTTAGCATCTTCGATATAGTTTTCAAAAATCAATTCTTTTTCACTTTTCATGGCTTCTTTACTGGCGGCAATACCCCGTTTATCGTACCGTAAGGACGCAATACCCTTTTTAGCCAAGCATTCGGCTAATTGTTTATATGTATCGGTTTTTAATCCGAACGTATTGTTTCCATCTCTATCGGTAGGACCCGAACCGGCAATGATAAGAACAACCGAACAAGTCGTTTCCCGGTTAGGGACCGTTAACGTTCCATATATATTGCCCGTTGCTGTTTGTAA
>DHTG01000046.1 GCA_002411545.1 Bacteroidales bacterium UBA5266
CAGATTACAAGCAAAGCCAAAAAAAATAAAAACGATGTTGATATTAAAAAATATTCCAAACGGGAGATTATCATTAAACCCGGTCCTGCGTTAAAAAAATCTTCGAAAACATTCAATATATTGAAAAGAAAACATAAATAGGATTGAATAATATCACCCCTTCGGGGTTTTATAATTCCATGCCTAATTCATTCCACAATAATAATACCCCCTACGAGGTATCATTATCCCATATTTAATTCATGCAATAATATTAACACCCCTACAGGGTTGACATTGTTCGCAACAATTTTTTTGTAATTGTTTTTATTTCGTGTTAATCTGTGGAAATCCGTGGGCGGAAAAAGGACAAAAACGACATGAAGGACACCAACGCAAGTCGTAGAGACGTACGGCCGTACGTCTCTACAGTCGTGTGTCGTAAGCATAGAATCAAGTCAGGGGGTGAATCCCAATCACCCCCTGACTAATGATTTTGTATTGTGAAAATCTGATTGAAAAAAATGTTTTCTATTGCTTCATGATGCTTTATTTTGTACTTTTGCATTTAGAAATATTTCAAATTTTTCTAATGAATCAAAAAATAATTATTTTTTCAGCTCCTTCAGGATCAGGAAAAACAACCATACTGAAAGAGTTAATTCAATCCGATTTGCCATTGGCTTTCTCGATATCGGCAACGAGCCGTAAACAACGCTCGGACGAAATTAATGGTAAAGATTATTATTTTTTGACCCCCGAACAATTCAAAGAAAAAATTGAACAGGATGCGTTTTTGGAATGGCAGGAAGTATATGAAAATCAGTTTTACGGAACATTGAAATCGGAGATTACACGTCTATTTTCCCTGAATAAGAATGTGGTTTTCGATGTGGATGTGCTCGGCGGTTTAAACATTAAACGGTATTACGGCGAACAAGCTTTGGCCATGTTTATTATGCCTCCTTCTTTGGATGTATTACGACAACGATTGATTACGAGAGGCACCGAAACCCAGGAGTCGTTGGAAAAGCGTTTGCAAAAAGCGGAATATGAAATATCTTTTGCTAAAGAATTTGATGTTGTTTTGATTAATGATAAACTCAAACAGTCGATCGACAGTTCCTATCAAATTATTTCAGATTTTTTTAAAAGATAAGCGGTTTAGATAATAATTTAAAATAATACATAGATATGAAAGATACACCAATACCTTATGAAATTGTAAAACAAAGAATTAAAGAGAGTAATTTACCTAGTATCGGTAAAGCATCCATAAGGGAAGTTAAACGATTGATTAATGAGATTGAACAAGCTTCGGGCAAAAAATTTATTCGTATGGAGATGGGTATCCCGGGTTTACCGGCAGTAACGATAGGATTGGAAGCACAAAAAAAAGCCCTTGATAATGGGGTGGCAGCACTCTATCCAGATATTGATGGTATTCCCGAATTGAAAAAGGAAATGTCGCGTTTTTGTAAGAATTTTTTAGATATTGATGTGAAACCCGCTTCTTGTATTCCTACCGTAGGTTCCATGCAAGCAGGTTTTGCCACTTTTCTTACATTCCAACATTTGCAAAAAGGGAAAGACACCACTTTGTTTATCGACCCCGGTTTTCCGGTTCAAAAACAACAACATCGTATTCTTGGTGCCAAATTCGAAAGTTTCGATGTGTATGATTTTCGTGGCGACAAATTGAAAGATAAATTGGAAAGCTATTTAAAAAAAGGAAACATACATTCCATTATATATTCCAATCCCAATAATCCTTCATGGATATGTTTCACCGAAAAGGAATTGCGTATTATCGGCGAATTGGCAAAGAAATATGATGCTATCGTCATAGAAGATTTGGCTTATTTCGGTATGGATTTCCGTAAAGACATTTCATCTCCCGGCCAGCCTCCTTATCAAGCTACGGTTGCTAAATATACCGATAAATATGTCTTGTTTATATCAAGTTCGAAAGCATTTAGTTATGCCGGTGAACGTTTGGGTGTTATGGTGCTTTCCGACACTTTATTCCAAGGTCAATATCCCGATCTTAAACCTTATTTTGGTACCGACAACCTGGGACATGCCATTGTTTACGGTTCGGTTTATGCTTTAAGTTCAGGCACTTCACATTCAGCACAATATGCTATGGCTGCCATCTTGAAAGCTTGCAACGACGGAACGTATAATTTTGTGCAAGGAATGATCGAATACAGAGATAAAGCCCATGTAATGAAAAAGATGTTTACAGATAATGGCTTTAAAATCGTGTACGACAAAGACGAAGACCAAGCATTATCCGACGGCTTTTATTTTACCATCAGTTATCCCGGATATAGTGGCGAAGAATTACTCGAAGAGTTATTGTATTATGGCATCAGTGCCATTTCATTGGCTATTACCGGCAGTCAACGATTGGAAGGATTAAGGGCTTGTGTTTCGCTTGTTCCAAAAAGTCAGTTCCCTGAATTGGAAGAACGTTTGAAAGCGTTTGCAAAGAATCATCCTTTATAAAAGCACACTTATTATGGCTATTAAAACGAAATACAGAAAATACAGATATATCAATCCAAAAGGAATTGCATTTTTAAATGCATTAGGTATAAGTTTAGTAGCCATCATTGTTTTTTGTTTACTTCATTTTACGCTGGGTTTGCCCTTGGGTATAAGCTTAGTCGTAATGTCGTTAGCAGGGTTCCTCTTTGCTTTTTTATTAACATATTTGTGGATAGACTCCTTTATTTATCAAAAAATCCGCTTGTTATACAAAGTAATTCTCGATTTTAAAATGTCGAAAACTACTAAAAAAGAATGGGAAAAAAAATATCGTTCCATAGAAGCAGCCGAAAAAGATGCCATGATTTTTATGGAGAAAAAAAATGCAGAAATGGAACAATTGCGAAAAATGGAGAATTATCGGAAGGAGTTTTTAGGAAATGTGTCACATGAACTGAAAACTCCTTTGACTACGATTCAAGGTTATGTGTTAACGCTATTAGACGGTGGATTGTCCGATGAAAAAATTAACTATAAGTATTTATTTCGTGCCTCTAAAAATATCGATCGTATTATTGCCATTGTTGACGATTTGGAAATGATTTCTAAGCTAGAATATCAAGAGTTTTCACTCCATTTTGAAACTGTAGATTTGTATAAATTATTACATGAAACGATAGACTTATTTGAAATACAATCTAAGAAAAACAATGTAAACTATGTAATCAATGCCAATGTAGAACATTCCTATAAGGTATATGCCGACAAAGAATGTTTGCAAAATGTATTTATGAATCTCATCAGTAATGCTATAAAATATAACGATAAAGAGGAAAAACAAATTAAAATCAAATTCTTCGATATGGATGAAAATTATTTAGTGGAAATTACCGATAATGGGATAGGTATTGAAAGTGAATCCATTCCACGATTATTCGAACGGTTTTATCGTGTCTCCAAAGACCGCTCACGCGAAATGGGTGGTTCAGGTTTAGGGCTTGCTATAGTGAAACATATTATGGAAGCTCACGGTCAAACTATTAACGTGAGAAGTACTCCCAATATAGGTTCCACTTTTAGTTTTACGCTCAAGAAGGCAAATTAAGTATATGTAAATCATTCATTAGACCAGCAAGTAGGGTTTTGCTGTTGCAGTTAATGTTATTTTTTGAATTTCTTTAAATCTTCCATAGGAAGCAGCTATCAATCATTTCATATATCGTAATCCCAGGTGTTTAAACAAAAATCCGATAACAGGAATTTTCAAAATACGTTCTTTGTCGGAGGTGTTGTGATAAATTAAAACGCAAAGGTAAAGTTTTTTTTGATTGTATAATTAGTTTCATCATTGTCCGATATAAATTTCGATATTGTTACTGATTCTTCGCTTCACTTCGTTACGCTCAGAATCTGTTGAGTTTTATCGGACAATAGTGAATTAGTTTAAGCAATAAGTTGTTTTATTAGAGATAAACAAGTTTAATTTTATCATTCAAACAAAATTACATTTACTCCTCCTTTTGGAATATGATAATTTTGTGTACTTTTGCGCCACAAATCTTAAATGAAAATATTTAATTATGATGCAGAAATTAGCCGTAGTTGCTTTTGGCGGAAATGCTTTATTACGAGCAGGTGAACGTGGTACTATCGACGAACAGGAAACAAATGTGTATCGCACTTGTGAAGGTTTGTTGGAACTGGTAAAGCATAACTATAATATTGTTATCGGTCATGGTAACGGTCCTCAGGTAGGGAATATATTGTTGCAAGTCAATGCCGGTGAAAAAATGTTTGGTATTCCCGAAATGCCCTTGGATATATGCGGAGCTTATTCTCAAGGCTTTATCGGTTATATAATTGAACAACAGTTTCAGAATGTATTAAAAAAACATGCCGTTGAACGTAACATCGTTTCTTTGATAACACAAGTGATAGTCGATAAAAATGATCCGGCTTTCCAGCATCCCACCAAGCCTATAGGTCCTTATTACAGCAAGGAAGAGATGGAAGATTTAAAACAAAAGAATCCGAAAGATTCCTATGCCGAAGATCCAAAGGGTAAAGGATGGCGTAAAGTAGTGGCATCACCAAAACCGCTCTTTATCAATAATACCCCTGTTATCGAAAAACTTGCCCGCGAAGGAAATATAGTAGTTACGGTGGGTGGTGGCGGCATTCCGACCTTTTATGTGGAACCCGATAAACTGCAAGGTATCGATGCCGTTATCGATAAGGATTTGGCATCCTCGAAATTAGCCGTCGATATCAAAGCCGACGAATTTTATATTTTAACCGATGTGCCCAAAGTATATATCAATTTCCGAAAACCGGGGGAAAAAGCTTTGGATGTGATTAGTGTTGCCCAAGCAAAACAATACATTCAAGAAGGTCATTTCACGGAAGGTTCCATGGCACCTAAAATACGTGCCGCCATTCATTTTGTGGAACAAAGCGGTAAAAAATGCATTATTACCGAAGCCGGTCGCTTGGGTAACAGCGATTGTGGCACTCATATTATAGCGTAAACATAAATATTTAATCATAAAAAATAATAGAATTATGGCTTTTAATGTAAGAAACAGAAATTTTTTGAAGCTTTTAGATTTCTCACCCAAAGAAATACAATTCTTTTTGGATTTGGCTGCCGATTTGAAAAAAGCTAAATATACCGGGACAGAACAACCGATGTTGAAAGGTAAAAATATCGTATTGTTATTCGAAAAAGATTCAACCCGTACCCGTTGTTCCTTTGAAGTTGCGGCATTAGATCAAGGCGCACACGTAACCTATTTAGGCCCTTCCGGTTCGCAAATGGGTAAAAAAGAATCCATGAAAGATACCGCCCGCGTGTTGGGACGTTTGTATGACGGCATAGAATACCGCGGTTATTCGCAAGATATAGTCGAAGCATTGGGAAAATATGCCGGTGTGCCGGTATGGAACGGTCTAACCACCGAATTTCATCCCACACAAATCTTAGCCGATTTTATGACCATGCTTGAACACAGCGATAAACCCTTAAATCAGATTTCCTTCTGTTATTTAGGCGATGCCCGCAACAATATGGGTAACTCCTTGATGGTTGGTGCTGCCAAAATGGGAATGGATTTCCGTGCCGCCGCTCCCAAAGCTTGTCAACCCGATACCAAATTAGTGGATCAATGTAAAGAAATAGCCAAAGAAACAGGGGCTAAAATAAAAATTACCGATAAAGTGGATGAAGCCGTTAAAGGGGTCGATTTCTTATACACCGACGTTTGGGTTTCCATGGGTGAACCGGCCGAAGTTTGGGAAGAAAGAATAAAATTATTAAAACCTTATCAAGTCAATAGGGATGTGGTTAAGAAAACGGGAAATCCGAAAGTGAAATTTCTGCATTGCTTGCCTGCATTCCATAACAGAGAGACTACGGTTGGTGAAGAAATTTATCAAAAATACGGTTTGGAAGCTATGGAAGTAACCGAAGATGTGTTCGAATCGCCCATGTCGATTGTTTTCGACGAAGCCGAAAACCGTTTACATACCATCAAAGCAGTGATGGTGGCAACTTTAGGAAAATAAAATAAACTATAAGGAAGCCTTGAGTGTTAGTTAAACTCAGGCCTTCCTTTTTTGCTTATTTTACGGCTTTGCTATATATTAATGATATAATATGCATTTACACGATACCATATGTGCTTTATCCACGCCTCTCGGACAGGGAGCGCTTGCGCTGATTCGATTATCAGGGCCTGATGCTTATACGGTGATGCGAAAGGTGTTTGAACCTAAAAATCAACAGGAAGCATTCGCTTCTCATAAGGTCTATTTCGGAGAAATTCGGGATGATGATCAATGGATTGATGAAGTCTTGGTAACCTATTTCAAAAAACCGCATTCCTATACAGGTGAAGATATGGTGGAGATTTCTTGTCACGGGTCAAGTTATATACAAAAGTGCATACTCGAATTATTGATACGCAAAGGATGCCGCATGGCTGAGGGGGGAGAGTTTAGTCTGCGTGCTTTCATGAACGGTAAAATGGATTTGTTGCAAACCGAAGCCGTCGGCGATTTGATTGCTTCTCAATCGAAGTTATCCCATCAATTGGCTTTTGAGCATATGCGTGGAGGATTCTCTCTGAAAATAAAACAACTACGTGCCGATTTGTTGCGTTTTGCTTCTTTGCTCGAACTGGAACTCGATTTTGCCGAAGAAGAAGTGGAATTTGCCGACCGTAACGAAATACAAATGCTGATAGTCAATATTAAAATCGAAATACATGCCTTACTCGATTCCTTTCAAAAAGGCAATGTCTTGAAAAACGGCATACCCGTTGCCATAGTAGGTAAACCCAATGTAGGAAAGTCTACTTTATTGAATACCTTGCTAAACGAAGACCGTGCCATTGTTTCCGACATACCGGGTACGACACGCGATACCATAGAGGATTGTATAAATATTCAAGGTTATACGTTTCGTTTTATCGATACGGCCGGTTTACGTGCTTCGACCGATGTGATTGAAAGTTTCGGTATTGAACGCAGCTACAAAGCCATGGAAGAAGCCATGTTGATTCTGTATATGGTAGATAAAGAAGGGGATGATAAAGAAGAAATTGCCACTTTAAGAAAAAAGTATACAGATAAAACAATCTATGTTCTTCAAAATAAAATAGATTTGTTAAACGCAGCATGTGAACAAGAAGACCATGAGATATTGTTTATCTCGGCAAAAAAGAAAATACATATAGATAGAATAATGCAAGCCTTGTTGACATTTGCCGAAGGTCTCCAATCCAAAGGTGAAACACTGATCTCCAATATACGTCATTACGAAGCCTTACACAAAGCTTATGATTCATTGCTTCAGGTAGAAACAGCTTTCGATCAAAAACTTCCAACCGATTTGGTGATGGTTCATGTGAAAGATGTACTGATGCATTTGGGTGAAATTACCGGCGAAATTACCAACGACGACATTTTACATTCGATTTTTAAGGATTTTTGTATCGGTAAATAGTTAATCGTCAATATAAAGACGTTAAAACATTGATATGGTACTTATCATTATGATAATACCTCCGATTAATGAAACAATAGGATACAGTATATTGGTTTTT
>DHTG01000066.1 GCA_002411545.1 Bacteroidales bacterium UBA5266
ATAACTTACGCCATATTGGTGCGCAGAATGAGCCTCAAACCCCCACGCCGTAACCGGCACTACCCCCTCAAAGTAGCGTGTCTACCAATTCCACCACCCGGACGTTTTATGGATGCAAAATTACACTAATTTATATTATGTAGTAAGACTTCCTGAATTTTTTTTCAGAACTGCTTTTTCACATATAAAAAAATGTTACATTTGCAGCTGTATTCTATCGTTTTTCTTCCGTACCACGGCGAGGGAACGAACATTATCATAACATAAATTAAGCATATATACGCATGAAAATTGATATTTTATTGGGCTTACAATGGGGAGATGAAGGCAAAGGCAAAGCCATCGATGTATTGACACCTACCTATGACATCGTAGCCCGTTTTCAAGGGGGCACCAATGCCGGTCATACCCTCGAATTTGACAATCACAAATTTATTTTGCATACCATCCCTTCGGGTATTTTTAGAGAAAACACCCAAAATGTTATCGGCAATGGGGTCATTATCGACCCATACATCTTAATTAATAAGGAAATTAATGCCATTTCTTCCTATGCCGATGTCAAGAAAAATTTATATATCTCTTTAAAATCGAATTTAATACTCCCTACACATCGTTTGTTGGATCATGCGCAGGAAGCAGCCTTAGGCAATAAAAAGATAGGTTCCACTTTGAAGGGCATTGGACCTACCTATGCCGATAAAACCTCTCGCAAGGGCATACGCTTGGGCGAAGCCTTCATAACCGGTTTTGCCGAAAAATATGCTGAATTAAAGCAAGCGCATTTGCGCCAAATCGAACACATGGACTTTGATTATTCGCAGGTACGCATTGAAGGATTGGCTTTTGAAACTTTTGAAGATGCCTGGATGCAAGCTTTGGAAGCACTTAAAGATTACCAATTGGTGTCAACCGAATATTTGATCAACAATGCCTTAACGAATGGTAAATCCGTATTGGCCGAGGGAGCACAGGGTACTTTGTTGGATGTAGACTTTGGTACCTATCCCTACGTAACCTCTTCGAATACCATCGCCGCTGGCGCATGCAGCGGATTGGGAGTAGGTCCCTCGAAAATCGGAAAAGTATACGGGCTGTTTAAAGCCTATTGCACCCGCGTTGGTGCCGGTGTTTTCCCCACGGAACTGCAAGATGAAATGGGAATGTATTTGCAAAACAAAGGAAAAGAATTCGGCTCAACCACTCAACGTCCCCGACGTTGCGGGTGGATAGACTTGCCGCTCTTAAAATATGCTTGTATGGTAAATGGAGTGACGGACTTGATTATTACAAAGATAGATGTTCTGAATGAGCTAGATACCATACAAGTCTGTACCGATTATGAAATCAACGGAAAAATCACACAAGAAATACCTTATAATTTAGACCATACCATAAAACCCGTTTACAAAAGCATGGCGGGATGGAAGCAAGAGTTGAACAAAACCAAAATTCCCGTCCAATTGGCGGAATACATTAAGTATATAGCCGATTATTTAAACCAAAAAATATTTCTTGTCTCTATAGGTCCGGACCGTAAAGACAATATTATTTTTTAAAGCTATAGCTTATGTCTCCATATATTCCTCAGACAGACTATATATATCCTGAAGCTGTCGATGATCACATGATTAAAGTAAAAAAGAAATACAAGGATGTGTTCGATGAACACTATCCCTACCGAGATCGAAGTCTTGCATTTTTGTTTAAACGCTTTTGGGTCAGAATTATCTTTAATCTTATAGCATTGCCGGTAGTATATTTACGTTTTGGATTGAAAATAGAGGGGAAGGAACGCCTACGCTCATATCGTAAGTTGTTGAAAGGTGGTTTTATAACCATATCTAACCATGTATTGTACTGGGATTATTTGGTATTGCATTGGGTGATGTTTCCACGTAAGGCGGAGACTCCTACTTGGCGGGTGAATATGAGCAGTGTGAACCGTGCTTGGTATCGCTACAGCGGGGTAATTCCTATTCCGAAAAGCTATCGGGCTAAAATAAAATTTGCCGAAGCCATGCAGAATGTCATACGTGAAAAGCGCTGGCTACATGTGTATCCCGAAGCCAGCATGTGGTATTATTATGTGCCTATACGTCCGTTTAAAAAAGGAGCTTTTATCTTTGCCTATACACATAAAGCGCCGATTTTACCTTTGGCTTTTTCCTATCGTAAACCCAAAGGTATCTATACGCTGTTTAAATCCAAAGAACCTTTGGTAACCATCCATGTGGGTGAATTACAATATGCCGATTATAGTCTCGATAAACCACAAGCCGTTGAAGAACTGCGTGACCGTTGCCGACGCATGATGATGCATATGGTTGGAATTGAAAGTGAAGAAGAAAATAATAAAATCATGCAAATGTATAACTATGCCTCTAAAAATGAAAAGTATTGGTATTAGCAGCTTAGCATTAAATCATAATAAAATATATAACAATGAAAGACATAAAAACGTATATTGAAACAAATAAAGACAGGTTTTTAGAAGAATTATTTGCCTTAATCCGCATTCCTTCGATCAGTTCCATCAGCGATCACAAACCCGATATGTTGTGCTGTGCCGAATTGTGGAAGCAGTATTTGCTGCAAGCCGGTGTAGATCGTTGTGAAATCATGCAAACCCAAGGAAATCCGGTGATATATGCCGAAAAAAAAATCGGAGATGATAAACCTACCATTTTGGTATATGCACATTATGATGTGATGCCGGTCGATCCGCTTGAATTATGGAATTCCTCTCCCTTTGAAGCTGTAATCAAAGACGGCAAGATCTGGGCACGTGGTGCCGACGATGATAAAGGACAATCTTTTATGCATGCCAAGGCTTTTGAATATATGGTAAAAACCAATCAATTGCCCTGTAATGTGAAGTTTATGTTTGAAGGAGAAGAGGAAATAGGCTCTCCCAACCTCTATGATTTTTGCAAGACGCACAAAGAAATGTTGAAAGCCGATGTGATTTTAGTGTCAGATACCAGTATGATAGCTCCCGATGTGCCCTCAATTACCACTGGTTTGCGTGGCTTGAGTTATTGGCAAGTGAAAGTAAGGGCTGCAAATCGGGATTTACATTCCGGATTATATGGAGGCGCCGTTGCTAATCCTATTAATATATTGTGTGAAATGATAGCCGGTATGATGGATGAAAACCGTCATATTACTATTCCGCATTTTTATGAGGATGTGTTGGAAGTCTCCGACTATGAACGAGGGTTGATGGCCAAGGCTCCGTTTTCCTTGGAATCCTATAAAAAAGAACTGAATATTAAAGAAGTATGTGGAGAAAAGGGCTATACTACCAACGAACGTACGGGTATACGACCTTCTTTTGATATCTGTGGTATTTGGGGAGGATATACGGGTGAGGGAGCCAAAACGGTGATTCCTTCGGAAGCCTATGCTAAAATATCCACGCGTTTGGTACCCAATCAGGATTATCATGCCATCGGTCAGAAATTTGTGGAATATTTCCAATCCATAGCCCCCGATTGTGTAAATGTGCAGGTCGAATTCTTGCACGGAGGCGATAGTTATGTTTCGCCCATCGATATGCCGGCCTATAAAGCAGCCGAAAAAGCCTTTGAAGCCAGCTATGGCAAACAACCCATCCCGACACGCAGCGGAGGCAGCATTCCCATCATTGCAGGATTTGAAAAGATATTGGGTATTAAATCCATACTCATGGGTTTTGGTTTAGGTTCCGATGCCATACATTCGCCTAATGAAAATTATCCCTTGGAGCAATTCTATAAAGGCATAGAAACCATACCGTATTTTTATAAGTATTTTGCCGAAATAATGAAATAAAAATTGCCACCTTGAGGCCGTACTGCAATGGCTAATCCGTGGTTTTCGGATGGAATCGTTTCGTTTAAAAAGTATACTTTTGTTGTATGTAATTGAAAAACAATAATATAATAATATAATATGTTAAAATAAAAAAAATACCCTAAAGAAGAAAAGCGAATGGATAATTTTAGTATTTTTGCAGTCCGAAAATAAGCGGCGCATATAAAGCTTAGATAAAATTTTAATACGAGAATCTTATGTCGAAAATTTGTACAATCACGGGAAAAAGAGTTATGGTGGGCAACAATGTGTCACACTCCAATATAAAAACTAAAAGAAGATTTTATCCGAATTTACAGGAAAAGAAATTCTATATCCCAGAAACCGATGAGTGGATTATTTTAAAGGTTTCGGCCAAAGGAATGAAACATATCAATAAGAATGGAGTGTTAAACTCTTTACAAAAAGCCTACAACAAAGGAATTATTTATTAAATCATACAAATTGCCATGACAAGGAGGAAATCTGATTAGATTTCCTCCTTTTTTTTATCCTTTTTTTTTCAGAGATACTTTACTACTCCATATCATGTGGGTCTTTAGATGTTTTATGGTTTGAATAAGTGTTTTTTTAGAAAAACAGCCTAGAATATGTAATCATAAAATAATGATATAGGGTTATTTATGTAGAATATGTTTATTTTATTTAAGTATAAATTACACAAAATAAGGATATTTAGTGGAATAATATATTAAAAATGTTTCATTTAGTTGCAAAATAAGGAGGTGAAAACGGTATTTACGTAGAAAGTATTAATATAAAAATAGGAATGAAAAAGTGAATAGTAAAAAAAATATAAAAATATTTTATTTAATATAAAGAATCAAATAAGAATTGTAAAAATAACAAATACAGTTTTTTAATAGGATTTATAAATCACGATAAAACCAAAATAAACATTGTTATTAAAATAATAATATACGTTTAAAAAAAAATAATTAAAATATAATAAAAAAATATTGTATATTTGCCGGTGTAAATGTGATGGTATTAATTAAAGTTAAACAAAAGTGAGTTAATACATAATAAATGCATGAAATATAATTATTAATAATTAAAAATAGCGTATTATGAAATTCAAAATTTTATTTTTTTTAAATTTAGTCAGTATTTTGACTGTTGATGCTCAACTTTCATTAGTTGAGAATCAGACATTTGAAGGTTCGATGTCGGGATGGACGATAAGTCCTTCCGCTTCGTGGGTCGCCGATACCAATTTGTATGCAGGAGGTCATACATCCTATAGGGGTTTAGTCCCTATTGGCAATAATCCCGGGGATACGGCGACCATAACCACACCCATGTATGATTTTACGGGTTTAGCTTATGTATGGTTAAGCTTTAGTCATATTTGTAAAGTATCGGCCAGTGATATCTGTCAAATTGAATACAAGGAAGATTATACAGGTTCTTCGTGGCAGCCCTTACCTACTTCTTCTTATAAAGGAAGCGGCATTTACACCAATGCTCGTTTCAGTCATGTCAGTTACAGTGATTGGATTCCCAGTGATTCTTTGGCAACGCCGACCAATGCATGGTGGAAAACCGAACAATTTAATGTGTCGGACGAAGTTTCTTTAGCCCGGGCCCAATTCCGTTTTAAAATCACTCGTGGCACAGCCCTAGGTACCTATTTTGTGTATGGATGGTTGATTGATAATTTTCAGATCCATGCTTCGGCCAATCCCATAGATCCTCCATACTTGGAAATATTATCCTATCTTGGTGATACCGTTTACTCTACCGGTCCTTTTACCCTCAAAGCAAAGGTAGCTACACGCACCTATGCGCCCATCTTAACTCCCAAATTGTATTATTCGGCCACGTTTAATGGTGTAACAACGAATGATTCTGTTTATATGACAGCCATCGAAGGAGATTCCATTTGGACAGCTCAAATACCGCAACATGTATACGGCACTTCTATCGTATATTCAATTAGAGGTATTGATTCGGTGGGAAACAGCAATACAATCAATGGCGGATTTTTTATAAAACGTTCATCAGGAG
>DHTG01000035.1 GCA_002411545.1 Bacteroidales bacterium UBA5266
TCGCTTTATTCGGAATTTTATTTAAAATAATAATTTCATGGAAAAGTTAATTCTCCACATAAACAGCATTCCGCAGGAATGAATCACTCGATAGAAAATGCGATAATCCAACAGTTTCTTTGCATTCCGTTAGGAATGCTACTTCTCACAAATTAAAATCTCTGCGGTTCTCTGCGTAAAATCTTTGCGGTTAAATCTTCACATCTCCACTTCTTCACATTAATACTTTTTTTACATTTTCCCCTTTCATTAATTTTATTCAGTATTTTTGCAAAATAAAATTTTCACTTAAAAATAGAATTCAGCAATTAAATAACTAAAAAAATTAAAATGAAAACAACTTTATTAAAAGGAAGGCATTTAAATTCCATCGTCCTTAGAAACATTCACGCGATATACATAACACTTCTTATAATAACAATCAATAGCAGTTGCACAAAACTTGATATTGAAGAAGGTACACCACCCTGCATTATAGAAAAAATAAAAGAATTTAATAAAACATCCCTATGTGAGGATGCAAAAGTCGAAAAATATTCTTTTCAAGAGAAAATAGTATATGTTTTCGATCAAGGAAATTGTGGTGCTGATATGAGTGCTGATGTTATAGATTCAGAATGTAATTACCTTGGTTATTTAGGCGGTTTAGATGGAAATGGCGAAATTAATGGAGAAAACTTTACGAATGCCGTTTTCATTAAAACTATTTGGAAAAAACAACAATGAAAGTAATATTAAATATAGGATTTGTTTTGATATTAGCGTTTTGCTTACAAGCCTGTGGACAAGAAGTGAAACAATCCGAAAAAGAAAATCAGTCTGACATGACTTTCGACACCTTAAAACGGCAAGAAAGTTTTGAAATAATAAATCCGAAAGGAACAACAATACAAACGCGCATATTGCCTCCCCTGGGATTTCAACGGACAAAGCAGCACGACAGTTCTTTTGCGACTTATTTGCGGCAATTGCCCTTAAAACCCCATGGCTCGGAAGTAACATTATACAATGGAGAGGTAAAACCAAATTTTGATGTTTATGTGGCAGTGGTTGATCTGCCAATCGGGAATAAAGATTTGCATCAATGTGCCGATGCCGTTATGCGACTCCGAGCGGAATATTTATGGAAGCGTAAACTATACGATAAAATACATTTCAATTTCACCAATGGTTTTCGTGTTGATTACACGGAATGGATGAAAGGAAAACGTATGGTAGTGAAAGGCAATACCACCTACTGGACACAATCGGCAGCACCTTCAAACACTTACAAAGATTTCTGGAAATACATGGAGTTGATTTTTAATTATGCCGGAACGCTTTCACTTTCAAAAGAACTTAAATCGGTTGAAATAAGTGAGATGGAAATCGGCGATGTTTTCATTCAAAGTGGTTTGACCGGACATTCGATTATCGTTGTTGATATGGTAGAAGATACCGTCACAGGGGAAAAACTATTTCTTTTAGCACAAAGCTATATGCCTGCACAAGAAACTCAGGTATTACAAAATCCATATGATAGCAAAATCAGCCCTTGGTATTCCATGAATTTTGGAGAAAGATTAAGCACCCCCGAATGGTCGTTCGAGGCGACCGACTTAAAAAGATTTGAGGAATAATTCATAAGCATGTTAGTTTTTGTCCCGAAAATCAAGTAAGTAAGCAAGTGATTTGGATTCACCCGCTTTTTTAATCCAACTATTTAGAGGGATACTTGGGTTATAAGAAAAATAAACGACAGTATTGTTGTTTACAGTAAATACTATGGATAATTGTAATTTGTTAATCCTGAAAATCCTGAAATTCTATTATAACGTGGCATACCTACGGCATGCCGGGTTTCATCTTTATCATTTGTTTTACCGAGCTAAACATTCCTGACGGAATGTTTTAATTTTATATAATAGATTTTTTGCTTTGTTAGGAATTTTATTTAAATAATAATTTCCTGCATAAACAGCATTCCGTAGGAATGAATCGCTCGGTAGAAAATGCGATAATCCAACAGCATATTTGCATTCCGATAGGAATGCTACTTTAATTTCTAATTTGTGATAATCCCTGGAAATCTGTGGGAGAAAAGATTATTTATGTATAATAAAAAAGTTTATTTTTGCGCACAAACAACAGCAAAAACATAGTAGAGCAAGGAATTGTTTTAATGATTATATAATATAATGAGTACTATAAGAATAGAAAAATATTGTTATGGTCAAGAAGAAATGGTCTATAAGCTGATTAAAAAGGTGTACGATGAATATGTTTCGATTGATTACGGTGATGAAGGAAATGCATTTTTTTATGATTGGATACAGCCTTCTAAAATATATGAAAGACAACTTAAGAGGATAAATATTTGGCTTGCTTTTAAGGATTCAGACTTAGTGGGAATGATTGAGATTAGAGATAATAAATTTATTTCATTGCTTTTTGTAGATAAATTACATCAAAGGCAAGGTATTGCCAAGAATCTTTTTAAAGAATCACTAAGAGAAATTAGGCAAAGAGAGACCAGCCTTGACAAGTTTTATGTTCATGCTTCACCATATTCTGTTCCTATTTACAGGAAGATGGGTTTTACTGAAACCGATACTATGCGTGAGGAAAACGGCATAAAATATTTGCCTATGGAAATGACAATTGAGAAATAATTTTCGAACATATTGTATAGAAAAATTTGCTCTCTTGCATCTATCATACACTGTTTTTATCTACTTTTGCACCACAATATTTTTCTAACATAAAATAGCACATTGTTTATTTAAGGCATGCATTTTCAGATCATTCAACCGCAAGGGATATTGCGTCAGTTTGTGAAATACTATTGGATAATGGAATCGGATCCGGGCGACGGAGATATGAGTGAACGTGTTATTCCCACAGAAAATGTGCAGATCATGTTTCATTATAAAAATCCATTTAGCGTATGTACTTCCGATAATAGTATACATCGGCAACCGCAATCTTTTATCAGCGGTTTAAGCAATACTTATTGTGATGTGAGTACGCAGGGCGAAACCGGTGTAATTGCCGTTACTTTCCGGCCTTTGGGAGCTTGTCATTTTTTTAAATTTCCGATTAGCCAGATAGAAGAAAGGAATATTAACCTGAGGGATATCTTTGCTGCCGAAATACAGGATGTTGAAGAACAATTGTATGGAATGTCTTCTGCCAAGGAAAGGATAGCTTGCGTGGAAGTTTTCCTGATGCGACGTTTTGCTTTGATTCCGGCTTACGATTATCGTTTATTGGAAAGCGGTATTCGTTTAATCAAAGCCGATAGTTTACATGTTAATCCCAATCTTTTGTCGGATAAACTTTTTATGACAAACAAAACCTTGGAACGTAAGTTTGCGAAATATATAGGGAAAACACCCAAACAGTTTATTAAGTTAATACGCTTTCAACATATTCTATCGGAATTACAACATACATCATATAACAATTTAAGTGTTTTTGCTTATGAAAACGGATACTACGATCAGGCGCATTTTATCCGCGATTTTAAGACCTATGCCGGATTGACACCCAAAGCGTTTTACCGGAAATACTGTGTTTTAACTACTGACGATCACTGCCACTACAATGAAGTGGAATAAAAGAATATTATTTCCTCGCTTCGTCATATTCCGTTTTTGTCGTTTTTTTACAATTTTCGTTTGGATAAGCGTCGTACTTTTGCGGAAAATTAAAACTTCTCAACAATATTATTAAATATATAAATCATGGTCGACAACAGAGACTTCATACACATTCAAAACGCACATACCAACAATCTTAAAAATATTGATATCAGTATTCCTAAACATAAACTCGTTGTTTTTACGGGTGTGTCGGGTTCAGGAAAATCTTCTTTGTTGTTCGATACCGTTTATACTGAGGCACAACGTCAGTTAATAGAGACTTTCAGTACTTTTGCCCGCACGCGTATGCCTAAATTGTCCCGTCCCGATGTGGATGATATTTTGAATCTATCAACGGCTATTGTCATCGATCAAAAGCGAATGGGTAACAATTTGCGAAGTACCGTCGGAACGGCTACCGAAGTAAATACCTATCTGCGTTTGCTTTATTCTCGTATAGGTCAACCTTTCATAGGTCCTTCTTTCTATTTTTCTTTCAACCATCCCGAAGGTATGTGTCAGCATTGTCACGGTTTAGGTAAACAGATAAAAATCGACTTGGACTTATTTCTTGATAAGACCAAATCCATCAAAGAAGGAGCCATACAACATCCGCATTATAAACCCGGCACCTTTATGTGGAAAGAACTGCTTACCCTGAATGTGGTTGACACGGATAAGGTTTTAAATGAGTTTACGGAAGAGGAATTACATAAATTGCTTTATTCCGAACCTTTCAAAATAAAAGGATCTGAAACGAAATTAACCTATACTCGTACCTTTGAAGGCATTGCCCGTAAGTTGGAAAATGCTGTCAGTGGCCGGGCGGATGATGAAACGGTACCGGAAGAGAAGAATTCATATACAAAATTTTTCACCTATTCCCCTTGTCCGGTTTGTAAAGGCAGTCGCTTAAACGACAGGGCACGTTCGGTGAACATCAACGGGATGACATTCAATAAACTCTGTGAAATGGAATTGGTGGATGTATTGCCCTTTCTGCAAGGAATTACCGACGATATAGCCAAACCTATACTCTCAAAAGCCATGTTTTTATTACAACAATTAATAGAAATAGGGGTAGGGTATCTGTCGCTCGACCGTCCGGTCAGCACTTTGTCGGGAGGAGAATCACAAAGGGTAAAAATGTCGAAACAAATGGATTGTAATCTCGTAGATATCTTATATGTGCTCGATGAACCTTCCATCGGCTTGCATCCCCGCGATACGGCTAAGTTATTGAATATACTGTTTCGTTTAAAGGATAAAGGCAACAGTGTGTTTGTGGTGGAACACGATCCCGACATCATTAAAGCGGCGGAATGGATAGTAGATATTGGTCCTATGGCGGGACGAAATGGCGGAAATATTGTGTATAACGGTGAACCCGAAGGTATCAAACAAACCGATAGCATCACCGCTAAATATCTGTTTGCTTTACCGAAACCGGTTTATCGGCGTAAAAACATACATGATTGGTTTGAAATCAAAGAAGCTAATGTGAATAATTTGAAAAACGTATCGGTAAAGATACCAAAAGGTGTACTTAGCTGTATTACAGGTGTAGCCGGAAGTGGTAAAAGCACCCTCATTCACCAATGTTTTGCCAAACAACATCCTGAAGCCATTATCATTGATCAATCCCCGATTGGCAAATCCTCTCGTGCAAATGCAGTTACTTATATCGGTGTTTTCGACCTGATAAGAAAAGCTTTTGCCGATGCCAATCAAACTTCGGCCTCACTATTCAGTTTTAATTCCAAAGGAGCCTGTGCCAAGTGTAACGGTCAAGGAATGTTGAGTTTTGAACTTCATTTCCTCGATGCCGTTAAAACGCTTTGTGATGAATGTGAAGGGAAACGTTATCATGCGGATGTACTTGCTTATACCTATCAAGGGAAAAATATTGCCGAAGTATTGGATATGACCGTTAATCAAGCGGTGGATTTCTTTCACACAGGGAAAATCAAAAAGCTTTTGGAAGTATTGCAGGAAGTAGGATTGGGCTATTTGAAATTAGGACAATCCCTGTCAACATTGTCCGGGGGAGAATCACAACGTTTGAAAATTGCCAATGAATTAAAAAACAGTAGTAATATCTATATCATGGACGAACCAACCACGGGTTTGCATATGTCGGATATCGATAATTTTTACTGGATTATCAAATCCTTGGTAGATAAAGATAATACGGTGATTATCATTGAACACAACCTCGATATCATCAAATATGCCGACTGGATTATCGATATGGGACCCGGTGGAGGCAAAGATGGGGGTGAGGTGATTTTTGAAGGCCGACCGGAGGACATCATCCGCTTTGAAGTATCTTATACGGGGAAGTATCTGGGAGAAGTTTTGTAAAAGTAGAGAAGACAGCTTACATTGATCGAAACTTGTATTTAATTAATCCGTTTTAGGTTATTTAAACTTTTATTAAAAATTTAATTATCTTTGTAGCCGTAAAATAATCACACATCAGAAATATAAATATCAGTAACATTATGATACGCTATATTCAACCCTTATCCGATACGTCTGATTTCACAAAACTCGAAGATGCTTTGTTTGAACATCTGAATGCTGAAAGCCATTATCATTTTCTGACTTATACACTTATGAAGTTAGATAGACCGCAAATCCGTCATTTAATCCAAACACATAAAGAGGCGGAAATAGATTATGTGGTTTATGAAGAAGACAATCGGTTTGTAGGCATCGTGGCGTATAAAAGAAATCCGATTCTCGGCTTTGAGGTATATGTGATGGTTGTGGCAAAGCATTTTCAACACAAGGGAATAGGGAAACAATTATTGGAAGCGACTAAACAAGTAGCTATAAAAGAAGGATATAAACAAATAGATGTTTTGGTTTTTGCCGACAACAAAACCATGCTTCGTTTGTTGTTAAAATGTGATTATATCATCATAAACATACAACATCATATGCGAGCCGACGGAATGGATATCATCAAACTGCGGAAATATATTTCATGTGAATAATTAAAATATATTGCTATGAAAACGAGTATCATTATTTGTACTTATAACGAAGCGAAAACCCTTGCCGGGGTCGTGAAATCCTGTTGTGAATGTAATCCCGATGCCGAAGTCATCGTAGTGGATGACGGTTCGACCGATGCTACTCCTTCGATCATGCAATCCTTGGTTGAAACCTATTCTTTCCGTTATGAACGTTTACCCGAAAATAAAGGTAAGAGCTGGGCTATGGTGCATGGCGTAGAAATATCGTCGAATGAAATTATTCTCTTTTTCGATGCCGATGTGTCGCATATCAAAGCCGAACATTTTACAAGTTTATTAAAACCCATCCTTGAAAATAAAGCCGATATGGTATTGGGTCAACCCTCCGAAACCTTGATTGATTACCGCGTAAATCCGTTTAAAGCCTTAACCGGCGAACGGGCTCTTTGGAAAAAAGATATTCTTTCCATACTAGAAGACATCAGAACCATACGTTTCGGAGTGGAAACCTTCATTAATTTATATTATCAAGCCAAAGGTAAGAAAATTAAATATGTATTGCTCAAAGGATTGCTTCATCCCACCAAATACCAAAAAACCACTCCTTTGAAAGCCACCAAGGAATTCCTGAAAGAAGGCACCGAAATAGCCATGGCCTTGTTTAAAAACCACGATTTGATCAATCAGCGCATTGAGCTTTTGTTTGACAAAACGAACCAGAGAGCTTTACAAAAACTGAATCTTTTGCAACAAGAAATCAATAAAACCCTCAGCGAGTTGAAAAAGAAGATTGATTTGTAAAACAAAATTATAACAACATCGGAACGTAGGTTTTCTTACATCAAGGATGTGATTTTACGCTTATTTCTACATATTTCGGGTGTCGCAAATATAAATGTAGAGACATTGCATGCAACGTCTCTACGGATGTAACATGTAATTTATTAAAAGATAATTTCCTATAAAACTACATTCCGTAGGAATGAATCGCTCGGTAGAAAATGCTATTATTATTTACTGTCAGAAACCACACGAAAGCCCATAGTGTAGCCGCTTCCCTCCGGTTCGGTAGGGCTGCGATACGCACACTGACAAAAGAGAGCAACGCTAGCCCAGCTACCACCACGGCGCACCCGGTTCGTCCCGGATGCAGGTCCTTTAGGATTTGTTTGTGCATCGCTTGGATATGTTCCGTACCAATCACTACACCATTCATACACATTACCGTGCATATCGTATAAACCCCAGGCATTGGGAGCAAAACTGCCTACCAGCATTGGTTTGTCTCTATTTACTCCCTTTCTACAACCCTCCATGGGGATATTTCCATTATAATTGGCTTGTTTGGCACTTAAACAAATGCCTGTATTAAAATGGGTGGTAGTTTCCGCTCGGCACGCATATTCCCATTCAGCCTCAGTAGGTAGGCGGCAATCCATGTAGGCAGCAAATTCCGTGGCTCCATACCAGGTAACCAATATCACAGGGTGGTTTTCATAGCCCAAAACCGGAACCCATTGCCCATTGACAAAATGCAAACCCCAATCATGATCGCCATTACTTTCATAAATTAATACTTGTGTAGGATATGCTCCTGCCGCATATTTCCCATCACCGCCAATGTGTTTGGCATTCAAAAAGGCGGCATATTCGGTATTGGTGATTTCATACTTGCTCATTTTAAATGCACTCAATGTTACCTGATGGGGGATTTCAGCAACTTGTCCTTTTGCTTGCTCTAAGGGGCTTCCCATGGTAAAAGTGCCGGCAGGTATGGATACCCAGTCTATGCCAGGCTTGGTTTGTCCACCTGCATTCAAACTAAATGTGATTACTAATAGAGAGAAAATGTATTTATTCATGATTGTTTTTTTTACAAAAATAGTTTTTTTTTAATTACAAGCGGGAAAAGGATTTATTTAAAAAAAAGAGGAGAGGGAAAGAATCAATTAAAAATAAAGTCGCAGGTCGCAAGACAACGCACTGAAAAACAGATGAAAGATAAGGCGTTCGGAGTGCCGTGTGCCGAGAGCTTTTTCGTTCCGAAAAAATCAGATTTTGCAATAAAGATTAAAGCTTCAAACTTCGTAATCGTCTTGCGACCTGCGACTAGTAAAATACTTTTCTTCCGGCTTTCCGGGTTTAATATTTCGATTAATTTTCCTTTTAGTGTCGTAATTATGATTTTTTTAAGCTTAAAATATATGTTTTTCGTCGTAAAATTATGTTTAAAACATTGAAAATATATGAATTT
>DHTG01000033.1 GCA_002411545.1 Bacteroidales bacterium UBA5266
AAGAAAAGAATTACGGTTTGCAATGCCTGCAAGCTACGTTCAACAACAAACATGCCGTCTTTTTAAAAACCGAAAGCGAACAGTTGATGTATCATTACGAACGCATCGCTGCCGACCCGCGCATAGCCCATACATTGGTATTGGAAACCGATGCTTACGGCAATGAACTCAAAGGCGTGCAAATTGCCTATCCGCGGCGTACCGGTTCCATGAGCGAACAAATGCAGCTCGTGATGACGTATCAGGAAAACGACTTTATCAATGATACTCAAAACGGTTACCGGTGGATAGGAATTCCTTATCAAACCAAGCAATATCAGGTGCATGGGTTTACCTATACGAGCGGTATTATTACCAAAGCCTTGTGTGCGGATATTCCGGATGCTGCCGAAATTGATTATGCCGCTACGCCGACTACCGGATTGGAAAAACGCTTGTTGCAACACCAACGTACTACTTTTTGGAATACCGCTTTAACGGATGATTTACCGTTGGGAGAAATCGCCGTTCACGGATTGTTGTATAATAAAGCAAACTTAGTCTATACGCCTACATTATTAAATGTATTTCTTACTAAAAATAATAATGATAACTCTATTTTAGAAATAAATGATGTAGCCGCATTAACTGCACTTTTAAAAAATGAAGGGAAATTAGTTGAATATAGTGATCTTATCGGTAAATTGTGGCAATGTACAGATAAAACAACCTACGATGCTACAAAATTTTATTTACCGGTATCGCAAGCCGATCCCATGGGAAATATCAGTATGATACAATACGATACCTATCAATTGTTACCGACTCAAATTACCGATGCCCAAAACAACGTCGTACAATCATGGATTGATTATCGTTTAGTGTTACCCTATAAAATGAAAGATCCGAATGAAAATTATACTTCGGTAAAATTTGACATAATAGGTAAAGTTGTTGCCAATGCCGTCATGGGAAAAGAAACAAGTCCGGGCGTATTTCAAGGGGATACGCTTACCGATCCGACAATAGCGTATGTATATGATTTATTTAATTGGTATAATAACGATATGCCAAATTATGCAAGGCAGTTTGTCAGGGAAAAACACGGCAGTGCTAATCCTACTACATGGAATAATGTTAACCTCAATGATCCCGGGAATAATCCGGGATGGATTGAAAGTATTCTATATTCGGACGGCTTAGGGAATGAAATAGTAAGTAAAAAACAGGCACAAAGCGGTAATGCATTAAAGTTGGATGCAACCCTTAATTTGGTAATTGACGATACGACACCAGAGGTACGCTGGTTAACAAGCAATCGCGTATTATTGAACAATAAAGGAAAACCTATCTACCAATATGAACCGTATTTTACCGAAACAAATGCTTACGAAAATTATCAAAAGGCACCGAATGCATCCGATTATATTCAAAAAATAATTTTTTCCTATGATCCGTTGCTTAGAGTAATCCGGACGGATTTTCCGGACGGTACATTTTCAAAAGTGATATTTGATGTTTGGCAACAAGCAAATTATGACCAAAACGATACGGTTCTGGATAGCGATTGGTATGCTGAAAGGATACAAATGCAAGTAAGTGACCCCAAATACCGTTCAGCCGTATTGGCTGCGGCACATGCTAATACACCGCAAATTCTGGATCTGGATAATTTGGGAAGAGTTTTTAAAACTACCGATGACAACGGAAACAGTAATTATGTAATAACACAAAATACGTTGGATATAATCGGAAATATACTTACGGTAAAAGATGCTTTGTTACGCTATGCAACGGAACATCTATACAATATGTTGGGGGAACCGGTATATACAAAAAATATTGATAGCGGTAAACGCTGGATGTTGAATAATGCCGCCGCTCAGCCTTTCCGTTTATGGAATAATTTAAATAAAGAAGTGCGGATCGTATATGATTCCTTAGTACGGGACACGGAAAACATTCTGGCATATCTTGATAATAATAATAATGTTATTACCGAATCGCTGATACAAAAATCGTACGGGACTTCCGCTACACAAAATACGCTATTACAACTAACATGCTTAAAAGATCAAAGTGCAAAAACCGATTTTAATGCTTATGATTTTAAAGGCAATTTATTAACCCAAGTAAAAGAGTTTTGTGTTGATTATCAAAATGTAATAGATTGGAATGCTTCGCCGTCCCTACAAGGAAATACGTTTACACAAACATATACCTACGATGCCCTGAACCGTCCCGTAACCCTTACACAACCCGACGGCAGTGTGATTACCTATACGTACGACAAAGGAGCTTTATTGCAACAAGTGGCTTCGACAGGCTCAGCTACCGTATCCATACAAAATATTACGTATAACGAAAAAGAACAGCGGGAAAATATTTATTACGGGAATACCTCTAAGACAAGGTACTATTACGATCCTTTGGATTTTAGAGTCACCCGCATACTTACCACCCGCTACAACGGGCAGGATGTTTTACAGGATTTAAACTACACTTACGATGCCGTAGGAAATATTGTAGAGGTAGATGATAACGTTCCTAAAACATTTTATTTTAATAATCAAGTTATTCAGCCATCAAATTTATTTCAATACGATGCGTTGTATCGTTTGACACAAGCACAAGGGCGTGAAAATTTAAATTTATCGTTACCCGGAGATGCCGATTTCCCGGATAATTTACCCGTACCTAATACTGATATAAATGCTCTCCAGAACTATACGCAATTGTATACCTACGATGCCTTGGGAAACATGCTGCAAATGCAAAGCCTCAACCAATGGACACGCGATTATTTTTACGATACAGCTACCAATCGCTTGCTACGACACACACAACAACTACCCAATACATATACTTACGACAACCATGGCAATATGCTTACCATGCCGCATTTGACAAGCATGGTGTGGGATTACTTAGACCAGTTGCACAGTGCCGCCAACGGAACCTTTACATCCTATTATAATTATGACGCAGAAGGAAAACGAACAAGAAAAGTAGTTGTAAAAAACAATATCCGTGAAGAGAGATATTACATTGGTGATTATGAAGTTTACAGAAAATACATAAATAACATCCTTGACACCGAAAGAAACACCTTACATGTAAGCGATGATGAAAAACGCTTTGCCATCATAGATACCTTAACCGTTGAAAGCGGCGAAGAGTTAGACCCTTACGAAGTTACAATCCGTTACCAATACGATAACCATCTCGGCTCAGCTTGTTTGGAATTGGACGGGAGTGCAAGCATAATCAGTTATGAAGAATACCATCCTTTTGGTACAACAAGTTATAGAAGCGGCAGAACGGAAACGGAAGTATCCCTGAAGAGATATAAGTATTGTGGAAAAGAAAGAGACGAGGAGACAGGTTTGTATTACTATGGCATGCGTTACTACGCCGCTTGGATATGCAGGTTTGTTTCTGTGGATCCACTGCAGTTTAAGTACCCTGAACTAACGCCGTTTCAGTATGCGAGTAATAATCCTGTTTCTATGATTGATTTAGATGGGAAAGAAGGTATTAGAACAATTCAAAATTATGGTCTGACAAAGGAAGATTTTGAAAATCCGATGGTTCAACAGCAAGTAAAGGAAGCACAAGCTATTTATAATTTAAATATGATAGCTAATTCACCAAATTTTCAAAATAAAATGAAAGAAAGTTATGAATTGAGTTTTAATAACACAACTGGTGAAATTAGAGAAGTTAGTTCTACTATTATTATCAAAAAAAATCAAGTTGATTTAATTAATATTGAAGTAGGGGGTGCTTCTGGAGCAAATTTAAATTTAACAACTGGAGCAAATGAACAGTTGATAGGATCACTTCATAACCATCCATATATTCGTGAAGAACTTGAAAATATGGCAAAAAAATTTAATTTGGTTTCTAAAAGTACTGGAACTCCTCCATCTGTTACTGATGTAAAAACAGCAGCATATAATTTTCAAACAAGTCAAACTATCATTGTTGATGAAGGTAGTAAATTATATGCAATTTATATAATTAATCATGAAAAAGCTTTAGACCTTGCTTTAACCTTAGGTGAAATTGAGGCTCAAATTTTAGATGATATCGAAACTGGAAAAATTAAATCGGATTCAATACAAGATGCTTTAATGCAAGGAATTTTAAATTATTTTGATAGTCCTGATTCAGGCATGTTGTTTTTAGAATCAAAAGATAGAGAAAATCCTAATTTTGAAATAATTAAAAATAAAAATTATGAATAAACTTTTTTTTATCATCGGAATACTTATTTTATTGTTTTCTTGTTCTACATATAAGAGTGAATATACAAAGAAAGCAAATGAGCAAAATGATTGTAATTATAAAAGTCTAATCATAAAAAAAGATTCAGGTTGGTTTTACAATTTAGATTTTAACCCTAAAGATTATACATACAAAAATTTATTATTAGAAGATACACTAAAAAAGTACATAGGTAAAGATATGTGTTATTTTATAAATAATGTAGGTAAGAATTGGATGCGATCTGGACTTGAAATAGAATATTATCGTTTAAGGTGGTATGAATTTCAATATCCAGATAAAATTATTGTAATGATTTTTTTTAAAAATTATATTGAAATTGATAATAGTAAAATTAATATTGATCCAAGAAATGTTAATTATATTGATGAAAATATTTTTAAAATGTTGATAAAGGATTCTATTACAGAAATCAGAGTTATTTCTTTTGGAGAAATAAAAAAAAGAATTGTAATTAAATAGATATGTAGGGAGATACCGAGTGCTGAACTGCAAATAACGCGGTAAAAACAAAAAAAGAGGGTTGAATATTTGGATAAAGCAGCCCCTCTAAATCTCCCCAAAGGGGAGACTTGCAGTAAGCAAGAGTGTTACAACAACCAAACATTTTTTTCAAACCGATATAAAATAATTGTATTTTTGCAAAACGTAACCATTAAAATTATGCACGCAACCTACAACGCTGGAAAGTTACAATATGCTGTGAACCAGTTCCTCCCCTTTGGGGAGGTTAGGAGGGGCTGTTATTACGATGCGTTGGCAAATGTTACCGAAGCTGCCTACGATTACCGCGTATTGCAGCCCTGTGAGCTTACCGATGTAAATGGTAACAGCCAAATGGTGGCGTTTGATGTATTGGGTATGGTTACCAAAAAAGCCGTATCGGGCAAAAACGGAGAAGGCGACACCTTAGACGACCCTACCGAGCTGTACGGATACAACCTGCACTGCTGGGCAGCGGAGCAAAAACCGGTATATGCCCATGTCTCCAAGCGGGAGAAACATGCCGATGCTACGTGCCGTTGGTTGGAAGGCTATGTATATACCGACGGTTTGGGAAACGAAATCATGACCAAAACACAAGCTGCCGACGGTCTTGCCTGGACTTTAGTGGATGGTGTCCCTACGCAGGTATCAACTATCGACCGCTGGCTGGCAAGCGGAAAAACCATTCTGAACAACAAGGGTTTGGCAGTACGCCAGTATGAGCCTTGGTTTAGCGTAAACCATGACTATGAGTTTGACGACAGGCTTTCCATGTATGGTGTTACACCCGTTATGCATTACGATCCGTTGGGAAGGCTGATACAAACCGATTTTCCCGATGATACCACTGCCAAAGTAGAATTTGACGTATGGCAGCAAAAGAACTACGACCAGAACGATTGCGATGAAGATTCCCCGCATTACAACACTCCTCAGGTGCTGGATATGGATGTGTTGGGACGTGTTTTTCAAATCAAGGATGATAACGGAGAAAACGGAGCTCCCGTTTACTATATTACCCATAACAAACTGGATATTACAGGTAGATCCCTTACGGTAACCGATGCCTTGGGGCGGGAGATGACACAAAACCGCTTTGGTTTGAGTGAGCAACATCAGGTATATGTGGAAAACATAGACAGCGGTAAACGCTGGATACTTATTGATACGGTAGGTAATCCACGTTATAACTGGGACAACCGCAACCACAGGATACAGACAAATTATGATGCCTTGTTGCGTCCCACACAAACCCTATTAAAAACAGGAAGTGCAACAGAAATAATTACCCAAATTATCACCTACGGTACAAGTGCAGCCTTAAACAATATAGGGCAAATTGTTGAAATAGATGCTCAAGACGGTAAAACAAGTTATGCTTACGACTTTAAAGGCAACCTGACAGAACAACAAAAACAATTTGCCCAAGATTACCAAAACGAACTCGACTGGAGCGGAACGGTAACACTCTTGAATGCTTTAACAATAGCTACTACCTACGACGCACTGAACCGTCCTGTAACTATCACTCAACCGGATACGACCGTAGAAACTCGCGTATATGCCAAAGGCGGTATGCTGAATGCTATAACTTACAATAACACAAACTATATTACCGGCATAACCTACAACGCAAGAGGACAAAGAGAAAGCATTTATTACGGTAACAACAGTAAAACACAATACACCTACAACACACAAAATTTTAGATTAATTCGTTTGTTAACCACACGCAATAGCGGTGCAGACGTACTCCAAGACCTTAATTACACCTACGATGCCGTAGGCAATATTATAGGGCAAACCGACAACGCCCAACAAACCTTTTATTTTAATAATCAAGTAGTAGCACCCACAGGAACCTATACCTATGATGCCCTTTACCGTTTGTTGACTGCCACCGGCAGGGAACAAACGGCATTGGCAATGCCAACCGACGCTGATTTTGTAAACAACATACCCTGTCCCGATACGGCAACCACTGCCATGCAGAATTATATCCACAACTACCAATACGATGCCTTGGGAAACATGCTGCAAATGCAAAGTGTAGGTAATTGGACACGGAATTACGTTTATAATAATCCCATGACCAATAATTATTTACTTGGACATGGAAGCGGAACGGTTTACACCTACGATGCCCACGGCAATATGCTAACCATGCCTCACTTAACCGCTATGGCATGGGATTATCTCGACCAACTCCACAGTGCCGGCAATGGAACCTTTACTTCATACTATAATTACGATGCCGAAGGAAAACGAACAAGAAAAGTAGTTGTAAAAAACAATATCCGTGAAGAACGCTATTACATGGGTGATTATGAAGTTTACAGAAAATACATAAACAACACCCTTGACACCGAAAGAAACACCCTACATATAAGTGATGATGAAAAACGCTTTGCCATAATAGATACCTTAACCGTTGAAAACGGAGAAGAATTAGACCCTTACCAAGTTACAATCCGTTACCAATACGATAACCATCTCGGCTCAGCTTGTTTGGAATTGGACGGGAGTGCAAGCATAATCAGTTATGAAGAATACCATCCTTTTGGAACGACCAGCTACCGTAGTGGCAGAAGTGCGGTTGAAGTTTCTTTGAAACGCTACAAATACTGCGGCAAGGAACGAGATGAGGAAACCGGTTTATATTATTACGGCATGCGATATTACGCGGCATGGGTTTGCCGCTTTGTGAGTGTAGATCCGCTGCAGTTTAAGTATCCTGAATTAACGCCTTTTCAGTACGCGAGTAATAGACCTATAACTATGATTGATTTGGATGGGGAGGAAGCAGGTCAAAATCGGTTAAATGATAGAGGAAAATGGAGTGAAAAAAAAGAAGCCAGAAGAATAAAAGTATATCAAGGGGCAAAAGAAAAATTTGAAAAAAATATAGTATTACCGTTAAAAAAAATGTTAGATGAAGACGTTGATCCTAAAGATATTCAAGCAGCAGCAGATGTATTAGCAATAAAATACCAAGAAAAAAAATGGTTTCGCGTGTATACTAAAGTGGAAGAAAGTTCTTCACATACCGGTAACAAATGGACTCCAACAATTGGTATTAGTGCATTTAGAGAAGGGGTAATTGATAAATTTACTTCCGTAAATAAGAGTAGAGAATCCGATGAAAAAATATATACTAGTAGCACAGGATTATTTGTAAAAGCAGGACAAACATTGAAGATAAAATTTGATCCTTTCGCGGTGGAAGATAAGTTAAAGATAAAAACGATTGATTCTCAAATGAAAGAAAATATAATTTTGAAAACGGAGTTTATCAAACATGATGAAAATATAAATGAAACTGTTGATCTTGAGATAAAAATTACAAGTGAAAATGAAGGCGAAATTTATTTTACTGTGGAACATTCTGAAAAAAAGGTTACTGACAATTGGGAACTAAATATTGAAGTAATTCCCATCCCTGTTTTCGATCCTAAACCAGTTATAGATGAACGAAAAACAGTAAATATAAAAAATAAAAATTAATATCATTAAAGTAAGATGTTTAATTTAAAGAGTACTACAAATAATCTAATATTAATTTTACTATTGATTTTCGGATATGGTTATGCACAAGATGTTTCATATGAATATAGTAATGAAGGTGTTAATAAATTCGATGATAACGGCAGACAAGGAGTTTGGCTTATCTACAATAAGATTGACAGTGTAGTTATATCCATGCATCATTTCGTTAATGATACTTTACAAGGTTATTTTGAATGTTATTTTAATAATGGACAAATATCAGAAAAAGGTTATTATAAAGAGGGAAAATTGGACAGTATAGTAATAGCATATTGGAGTAATGGTATGATAAGGGCGGAAATACCATTTTCGGAAGGAAAATTAAACGGAGTTGCAACTTCTTACGATGAAAATGGAAACATTGTATTGAGAAACAGGTATTTTAATGGCAAGAAGGACACAATGTATGGTTTTGAAATTTTTAACCCATTATACTATTCGGATTATTTACATCCGAGTTATATAAAATCTTATCTAATAATGGAAAGTAACAAGTATTTTAGTCCAATTAAAATACTTCATGATACAGTGTATAAATATATTTCAGAAACACTAACTTATGTAGAAATCTACAAAAACGGGATTTTGTGTAAACAGACGCAATTGAATAATGGTTATGTTTATAAGGATATTTATTTTACAAACAATAAAGTAGATAAAATGAATATCTATTATGAAAACAGTAACATGGTTCGATATGAAATTTTCAAATGTCAAGATCAAAAGAATTATCTTTGGATGGGATGTTACCATATAAAAGTATACGATTTAAAAGGAATTTTAAAATACGAATTTGAGAAGATTTATTAAAATATTACAGTACAATGTTGTATATAAAGAGTATGGTTTTGAGTGATTTTTTTTTAAGAATTAATAAGTCATTGCTTTTATTACTGTTTCTAACAGTAAAATTAAGTTTTACTCAAAATGTAACAATCGCTTCTCTATTTGACAGGGATAGTGTTAACCGTTTTGATTATAAAGGTAAACAAGGCGTTTGGGTAGTTTACGATACAATTGACAGTGTCGTTTTATCTATGCATCATTTCATTAATGATACTTTACAAGGTTATTTCGAGTGTTATTACTATAGTGGGCAAATATCGGAAAAAGGATATTATAAAAATGGACTATTGGACAGTGTATTAATTGTGTATTGGAGAGATTATGTAGTCAATCTGAATTTTAATGAGGGTAAACTAAATGGTGTAATATCAGCATTGAAAAATGGTAATCAAATTGTTTATCGATTAAAATATAACAATGATTCTTTAGATACTAACTATGAATTTAAGGTGTATAACAGAGACTTGATGTCAGATTATGTAGATCAATGGTACATAAAATCCAAATTGGAACGGTATGTTGAAAATAGTTTTCGTTTTATTACTGCACTAATGATTAATATATCGAAGAACCGAACGTTATATAAAATATATAAAAATGATTTACTGTTTGAAGAATATTATTTCAATAACAACAAAATATATTATCAACTTATGTATAAAGATGGTATAATAAAAGAAAAATATGTATACTTCAAAAACATGGACAGAATAAGAGAAAGTTATTCCTATTACGAAAATCCTGTCTTAGATTGTAACTGTTTACCATTTGAAAAATGCTGGGATTATAGAAAATATAACCGTCGAGGGAAACTAATAAAAGAAAAAAAATATGAAATAAAATAGGTGTTATTGTTTCAATTGCTGCTGTGCAAATTACGCTGTAAAATAAAAAAAAGGTTCGAATATTTGAATGAGTGCTGAAAAGAGAAAGATAGGAATTGAATCAAAAGGATTATTTTTAAATAAATAGATGAATAACGAAATAAATCGATTTCTAACCCAAATATGCGAAACAATAAAAAACAACAAAAATGCATAGTAACCTAAGAACTAATCCATTGAAAATCACGAGGACGGAACTCCTCCCCATTTATTCGTATGGCTGTTTGAATTTTACATTAAGGTACTCATGCTTTCCGCTTCGCTCCAAGTGGGGAGGTAGGGAGGGGTGGATGGACGAGGAAACAGGACTGTATTACTATGGAATGCGATACTACGCAGCTTGGCTCTGTAGGTTTGTGAGTGTGGATCCTCTACAATTTGAATATCCGGAATTGACTCCGTTCCAGTATGCCAGTAATAGATGTATAACAGGAATTGATTTAGATGGTGCAGAGTTTTATTATTCATCAAGTGGAAAATATTTGAGACAGGGGAGTGATAAAAATTCGAATAACATATATATTGAACAAAAAAATATAAAAGAGATTTTTACTTTTCGACCTGCCATTGATAGAATTGCAAGGCAAGTGGGAAAGCCGACACAGACTTATGAAAGTAAATATGAAATCAAGGAAGAATTATCTTATATTCAGCTTGCCCCATGGATCTCAAAAGCTTTTGAAGAATTAAAATTAGGAGTGAAAGAAGGAACTGGGAATAATCAAACAAGTCCCATAAAATATTTAAACTACGAAGGAGTCCAAAAAAATATGAGAGCCTTAAAAGAAGAAAAACCATGGTGTGCTGCTTTTGTTAATTATGTATTAGAAGAGTCTGGATATGTAGGTGAATCCATTAATCCATTAGCTGTTGAAAATTGGAATGGAACATGGCGAATATGGGAAAGAGGATATGAAATAGATAAACCAAGTTATGGAGCTATAGTAACTTTTGGAGATACTCACATGGGGTTTGTTGTTGGAATAAGTGAAAATGGGAAAAAATTATTGGTGCTTGGAGGAAATCAAGATGATGAAGTTAATGTTAGTGAATATACTATAAAAAATAATTTTAAATACTTTTTACCGGAAGGTTATATCCCAAAGGAATTTGAGAGTAACGAAGAATTTTTAAAGCAATCTTATCAAGGAACAGTTAAAAATGGAGGGAACACACAATGAAAAAAATATTTTATTGGATTGCGTTGCTATTTCTTGGGTGTACTAGCAAAAATACAAATAGCGTTTTGCAAGAGAACAATTTAAATGATACCATTAGCTTGTATTCTATTGAAAAATCAGAGGAAACAATGAGAATGGAAATAAGAAATGCTAATGATTCTATATATGAGTGGAGAAGGAAGGAAATAACGGATTTCTGTGAATTATTTATAGATGCTTTAAAATCAAAAGAATTAAAGAAAATTGAAGATAAAATTGAGTTTCCTCTTTCTGTGGAGTGCTTTGTAAATAAAGAAAAGGGGGAAATAATAGATAAAAGCGAATTTATGCTATATTCTGATAGTATATTTGACAATTCCTTTTATAGAGAAATGGAAGAGTTTGTAAAGGCTTTGAAAAAAAGTACTAAGATTTATGATTACCAAATAGGTTATGATTTAAGAGAAGAAGATTTTTTTACATTAGGGTCGAATTATGTTAGATTTAGTCCCAGAGATTCTTTATATGATGAATATGCTATAATATGCCGATTTGAGAAACGTAATGGCAGATATAAATTAATTCTTGTATTTTGCGCAGGATAATTGGTACTGAATTCTATGGATAAAATACAATTATAAGAATGTATAAACATTATACCTTAAACCAAAATGATTGTGATACCCAATCCCCGCACTATAACACCCCGCAGGTGGTGGATATGGATGTGCTGGGAAGACCTTTCCAAACCAAAGATGATAACGGTAACACTACAACGCATGAATTTTATACAACCCATAACCAATTGGATATTACAGGCAGAATTGTGCAGGTTACCGATGCCTTAGAACGTATAATGACGGTAAATGTATATGCCTTGAGCGAAAAACACCAATTAAAGGTACAAAACATTGACAGTGCTACCCGTTGGATGCTCAACGATACCCTTGGCAATCCACGCTATGNNTACATAACTCATAACAAATTAGACATTACCGGCAGAATATTGGAGGTTACCGATGCCAAAGGCAGGCTTATGACCCTAAACAAATATGCTTTAAGTGAAAAGCATCAGGTATATGTTCATAACATTGACAGTGCTACCCGTTGGATGCTTAACGATACCCTTGGCAATCCACGCTATGCTTGGGATAGCCGCGACCACCGTATCAAAACCCTCTACGATGCCCTCTTGCGACCCACCCAAATGCTGTTGAAAACCGGCAATAATCCCGAAATAATCACACAGCAAATTATTTACGGCACAAGTTCTGCTTTGAATAACATTGGACAAATCATTGAAATCGACGCACAAGACGGTAAAACAAGTTATGCTTACGACTTTAAAGGCAATCTGACAGAACAACAAAAACAATTTGCCCAAGATTACCAAAACGAACTGGACTGGAGCGGAACGGTAACACTTATTAATGAAATATTTACTACCCAAATAACTTCCGATGCCTTAAACCGTCCCGTAACGATAACACAGCCGGACAGTACCATAATAACCAATGTGTATGCAAAAGGTGCATTATTGCAAGCGGTGGCTTCGACAGGCTCAGCCACCGTTTCTATACAAAACATTACCTATAATCCACGTGGACAACGCGAAGACATTTATTACGGTAATAATACAAAAACGAAATATTACTACAATCCCTTAAATTTCAGAATAACAAGAATCCTCACTACCCGCAATAGCGGACAGGATGTTTTGCAGGATTTGAACTATACCTACGATTCCGTTGGAAATATTGTCGGACAAACCGACAATGCCCAACAGACTTTTTATTTTAACAATCAAGTAGTAACCCCAACAGGAACCTATACCTACGATGCCCTTTACCGTTTGTTGACAGCTACCGGCAGAGAACAAACCGCTTTGGCAATGCCAAACGACGCTGATTTTGTAAACAACATACCCTGTCCCGATACGGAAACCACAGCCATGCAGAATTATACCCATAACTATCAATATGATGAACTCGGGAATATACTGCAGATGCAAAGTGTAGGTAATTGGACACGAAATTACGTTTATAATAACCCCATGACCAACAATTATTTGCTTGGACATGGAGGCGAAACGGTTTACAGCTACGATGCCCACGGTAATATGCTAACCATGCCGCACTTAACAAGCATGGCATGGGATTACTTAGACCAATTGCACAGTGCCGCAAACGGAACCTTTACCTCTTACTATAATTACGATGCCGAAGGCAAACGCAGCCGAAAAGTAGTTGTAAAAGGTAATATAAGAGAAGAACGTTATTACATTGGCGATTATGAAGTTTACAGAAAATATATTAATAATGTAATAGATACCGAGCGCACAACGCTTAACATTAATGATGATGAAAAACGCTTTGCCATAATAGATACCCTAACCGTTGACGGTGGGCAAACGATAACACCTGTTGTAACGATACGTTACCAATACGACAATCATCTCGGCAGTGCCTGCTTGGAATTGGACGAAAACGCAAGCATAATCAGTTATGAAGAATACCATCCTTTTGGCACAACCAGTTATAGAAGCGGGCGTAGCCAAACCGAAGTCTCTTTAAAACGTTACAAATACTGTGGCAAAGAAAGGGATGAAGAAACCGGCTTGTATTACTACGGCATGCGGTATTACGCCGCCTGGATATGCCGTTTTGTGAGTGTTGACCCGCTGCAGTTTAAGTATCCACATTACACACCTTATCAATATGCAGGAAATAAACCTATTAGTTATATTGATTTGGATGGGGGGGAGGAGAAGAAAAAAGAACAATTGCCTGTTAAAGATGGAGCTGAAAAAATAGCTCAAACAGCTTTAGAATTTAAAAATACATATACAACTAACAAAACTG
Organism: Bacteroidales bacterium UBA5266; assembly: GCA_002411545.1. Lineage (GTDB taxonomy): Bacteria > Bacteroidota > Bacteroidia > Bacteroidales > WCHB1-69 > UBA5266. The sequence goes on from DHTG01000033.1 coordinate 14,053, forward strand.
AGTATTCGCAAGGACAAAGACAATTTGGGAAAGATGTTGATTATGCAGATTGTGCAAGTTTTGTGTTTAGTGTGTTGAAAGAAGCCGGATATGGTAATTTGTTTACTGCAGCAAATACAAGTAGTATCATAGCAAATATAAAAAAAATTGAAGGAGTAGACAATAAAAAAGATGCTTTTACAATGACACCTCATAAGGGAGATATAATGATGTGGGGTGGACATGTTGCTATTGTTACAAATGTCACAAAAAATGGTGTTGAATTTGTCGGAATGGGCACACATGGAGTTCATCAAAAAACAATTCAATTAACGAATGGGAGCATAGATATGTCTAACAAATCAGTTGTGGGAACGTTGAATGTTTATGGGCATGGAGGTTTTTTGGGATTTTGGTCTCCTGAAAAAGCGAATTTGCCAAAAACTGAAACAAATAAAATAGAAACAACTTCGACTACAATTCAAACTCCTTCAATTTTAACTGAAAGAGAGAAAACAGCACTGTCAAAAATAGAAGCTATTAGTCCAGGTAAAGAACCTACTCGGGCAGAAGATTGGAAATATAAAACAAAGGCACCTATTGCAAAAACAATTGCTGATATATTAATATATTTCGGTTTTTAAGAATGAATATAAATCACATAAAATTAACTTGATTTATGAAAAAATATTTAAATTTATTTGTAATAACAATTGTACTATCTTTCTTAAGCAGTAATTCTGCTTTTTCACAACAAAACATTGAAAATAAAATAAATAATTCAAAGTTTAACGATAGTTTGATATTGATAGATTTGAATAAATTTTATACTAATAAAACAATAAATCTCATCTCAAATGGAGAAGGTTATGCTGCGACAGATCACATAATAATGGCATTTGCAGTAAAAGGAGATTCTCTAATAATAGCAAATAATGATAATAAAAAATTTCTATTACTCAATTTATCTACATTGTCGTTAACGGAATTAAGTTCTTATCCTCAATTTATAAATTATCCCGTTTGTAGAATGAAATTAGTTCGTGATTCAATTATTTGTTCTGATGATGATAATGTTTTTTTATTTGATTTAAGGACAAAAAAAAGCATTTTCATGGATAAAATGGTATTTTGTAGGTCGGATTCTTATTATATATGGGTGCAAAATGAAAGCGATTTTTTATACAGAAAGAAATTTCCAAATGTTCCTATTTTTAATAAATATTTATCAGGTTCAGGAGGATATGATTTTGTTGAAAATCTGGATAGCCGAAAAGGAATTTTTTTGTTTGCCAATAATTATTCAGATGGAGTAACATTGTATGAAAGCATAGATGATAGTGTTGTTTTAAAAAATAAAATAGAAATTCCAAATAATGACATGTCTGTTTATGAAGATGTTGAAATTTTGTTTTCTTCTGAAAGTGAAATCAAATTTATTCTTAAAACTTATTATAATACAAAAAATGATGATATATTGGTAAGTTATGATATGAATAAAAATCAGGTTAAAAATGTTTTGTCTTTATCTTCATATTTTTTAGAAGATGCCTTTGTCGTATTTCCAGGTATTTTACCTGCTGGTTGTTCTTATGTATATCAAAAAGGAATAATATATAGATTAAGAACAACGTTAAGAGGAGTTTGTATAGAAAAATGGAAAGTTGATTGGTGATGGAACTGTACGATGTGGTGCTTTTTGGGAAGGAAAAGATATATTGTGTTTATTATTAAGATTTATATAAAGAAAACACTATTGTCCGATAAAA
>DHTG01000020.1 GCA_002411545.1 Bacteroidales bacterium UBA5266
ATTTTAAAACAAAAGGCAGGCTTTCTTTATTCTCTTCATATTCCTTTATTAAAAGCTGGCGCAAGTTTTCATTATGTAATATGGACATGCACATGGCTCCCTGAGCACGTAATAAACGCTCTTCTTTATCCAATCCGAAATTTAGCGGATAGAGACTTTTTAATCCATCAATTAGAATTTTTTTGGTGTTAAATTCATTGTCAGCATCGTAATAATTCAAGATTGTTACGATACAAAAAGTTTCCATAAAGGGCTTTCTTACTTTTTGTGTAGATGCTATCAGATTAATCTCCGAACAGACTTTCCCTACAAAATGTCCTTCGTTATTGATTCTCTGTATCATGAAATATTTTACGGCAATATCCATTAAGGTATTAATGTGAATTACATCTTTTTTAAGGGTATTATTGATGGTTTTATCCGTCCATTCATTGAGTAATGCATGAAAAACACTATCCATTTGTAAGCGTAAAAAATATTCTTTTTCTATTGCAATAGTGTCTTCCCATTCTGATAAATCATGGGTTTGTATGGTGGAAAAAGTATGTAATAACTCATCAATGTATTGATAATTTCCACAAAGCGGAGCATTTACCAAAGGAGCGTAACATGTTGTATCATTAATTTTAGCACATGAAACAACAATGCTTTGACTTTCATCAAATGTAATTTTTTTTACCCTTATAAAATCACTGTAAGCATTGCCAATATTACAATACTGTGCATTTGATTGCACTGATAATGAAAGCATCGAAACAATTAATAATTTTTTCATTATAGTCCTTTTTTAGTGTTTAATTTTTGCAAAAGTACATAAAAGATATTGTTTAGATAAATAGACAAAAGTTTTTTATATATAAATGCATTTGCATATATAAGAAGTAAGTAATACAAATACTTATCCATTGATGAGTTGTTTAGCTGCAGAAAGGGATGATTCTGTTATTTTTTCATTACTTATCATTTTGGCAATTTCGCTTATATGTTCAAGATGTGTTAGTTTTTTGATGTTGGAATATGTTTCCCCTTTAATTACTTCTTTAAACACGACATAATGATTTTTAGCTTTAGCGGCGATTTGAGGCACATGGCTTATTGCAATTATTTGGCTATAAGTAGCAAGTTTTTGCATCACTTTCCCCATTTTTGCCGAGATTTCGCCGGATACTCCGCTATCTATTTCATCAAAAATAATGGTTGGAAGAACATTTTTTTCAGAGATAAGCGATTTTAATGCTAACATCACGCGGGACAATTCTCCTCCAGAAGCACTTTTTTCTAAGGTTTGCATTTCCGTTCCGGGATTGGCCGTAAACCAAAATACCACTTTATCCAAACCCGCAGCATGGAAATGTTCACTTTTTTCCATCCGAATATCAAAATGTGCCGACGGCATATGCAAGACTTGCAATACATGTTGCAAATCTGTTTCCATTTTCTTTAATACCGCTTTTCGTTTGTCTGACAACAAAGTGGCCTTTTGATATAATATTTGCTTTTCATTTTCTATTTGTAGAAGCATGTGTTGTTTTTCTTCTTCAGCATGTTCTATACGTTCCAAGACTTCTGCCAGATGATTTTGAATAGCCATTAAATCTGCTTCGGTACTTACTTTATGTTTCTGTTGAAGTGTATATAATACATCTAAACGTTGATTGATTTGCTCAATGCGTTGCGGATTGTGCTGTGTGTTTTCATTGATTTTATGGATTTCAAAAACGATATCTTTTAATTCAATAATCTGTGATTGAAGCCTTTTTGAAAGTTCTTCTATACCTTCATCATATTTACTGATTTGCAATAAACGATTTACATTTTCTTGTAATAAGGACAATAGGTTAGTATCTCCTTCTGCAAAATGGTAAGCTACGGCATACAATTGTTGTTTTATTTCTTCGGCATTTGAAAGCAATCCCAATTCATGTTCCAACTCTTGTTGTTCGCCCGATTGTAAATTAGCTTCTTCCAATTCCTTATATAAGAACTCCCAGTAATCTTTATCCTGTGAACTTACATTGTTAAACAGCAGCTGATATTCTTTTTGCAGAGCAAGGTATTTTTTATACAAAGCTTTAAATTCCGATGTTTCCTTTTGTAATCCGGCGTATTGATCAATGAGTTTTAATTGAAATTCTTTGTTTTGTAATAATAAGTTTGTGTTTTGCAAATGAATATCCATTAAAAATTCGCCGATTTTTTTTAATATACTCAGTGAAACAGGGGTATCATTAATAAAGGAACGTGATTTTGCTTGCGGGGTGATTTCTCTACGAATAATGCATACCTCATCATAATCGAGATCGTTTTCGTCGAAGAAGTCTTTTAATTCATAATCTGTTATTCGAAATTCAGCTTCGATGATACTTTTTTTTGTTTTATCAAACAGGAGTGAGGTATCGGCTCTTTGTCCACTTAAAAGAGCGAGGGCACCCAGAAGGATGGATTTTCCCGCTCCTGTTTCGCCGGTAATCACCGAAAAGCCATCTTCAAAATCAATGGATAAATGCTTTATGAGCGTATAATTTTCTATATTTAGATGTTGTAACATGCCAATACTTTACTAAAATAATTTTATTTCAGCAATTTAGCATATTTCGACTCATTCAGGGGATCCATCTGTTTGAGGAGTTCATAGGCACGATTGCGCTTTTCATCCGAAGCACCGGAAAAAACATTGACAAACTCATCACTTTTGGCAGTGAAAATAAGTGTATACATCAAAACTCCGTATTTCGTTTTATTAAATCCGTTCAATTCTTCCATTGCTTTTAAAATATTATCCAGGGCTTGATCTATATCTTTATGCATCAAATCCAATCCTTGCCTATGATATGAATAATAAAAAGAGCGTATGGCGTTATAGGATGGATTGGTCATATTTTCTATCAACCAATAACGACTTCTTTTCTCTCCGGAGTTCCATCCGGGTCCACGTGATTGAGAATAATTAATAATCGCTTGAGATTGATTATAAAATGCACTACCGCCTTGGGGTGAAAAGGAATCAAAGTGTAAGCCCAGAAACAAATTCATATAAAATCCTATGATGGCAGTCAAATCCCATTGAAAACTATTGTCATCATAATCAAAAGGTTGATTCAATGTGTAGGTAAATGATATATCATTGTCTTGATAGGTAAATAAAGAAGACGAATAGCTGGAGTTAAAAACCGGTCTGCTCAATTGGACCATCAGCTTTCCGAAACACTTTCCTTCTGATGTGGCACTTTCAATGATTAGATTTACATTACATTCAATCTTCTCTTCGTTTTTTAAATTATAATTTGACCATTTTCGTTCGTTAATAAAGGAAGCAAGTTCCTGTTCTAATGTTGTAAAAGGAGTTTTATCGGCACCGGTTAATTTCTGTGTATTTACTGTTACACGAGCTTTAAATTCTTGGGTAAAACAAGTATTTATGAGTCCGGTTAATAATAAAACACTTATTAACAATCGTTTCATTGATTTATGATTTAAAGGTTAATTTTTAACATAATATGTTTAACTATCTCTTCGGCAACACGTTTTTTCGATTGTAGCGGAATTTCATGGAGACTAAGATCCGAATCAATAAGCTTGACTTTGTTGGTTGGGACACCGAATCCAGCCCCTTTGTCGTGTAAAGAATTCAATACTATACAATCTAAGTTTTTGGTTTGTAATTTATGTTTGGCATTTTCCAATTCATGATCGGTTTCTAAAGCGAAACCGACAATGTATTGATTTTTCTTTTTTTGTGTAGCTAATGTTTTTAGTATATCAACAGTAGGCTTTAATTCAATAGAAAGTGTTTTGTTTTCTTTTTTTAGTTTCTTTTGAATTTTTTGTACAGGAGTATAATCCGCTACGGCAGCTGCCATGACAATGATATCAGCTGTTTCGGCCAAAGGGAGGCATGTTTCATACATTTGCTGTGCAGATATAACATCGATTCGTCGTATGAGAGGATGTCTGGTTTGCAAATGGGTTGTACCTGTAACCAAATCAACGGAAATTCCTTTTTCGGCAAGTGCTTCGGCTATAGAAAATCCCATTAAACCTGAAGAATGATTTCCAATAAATCGGACCGCATCAATGGATTCATAGGTAGGTCCTGCAGTTACTAAAGCCCTGAAATTCTTTGTGTTTGTTTCACTGTTAAGAAAGAGAATAATTTGATCGTAAATATCCTGAGCTTCAGCCATACGACCTTTTCCTTCGGTTTGGCAGGCCAGAAAGCCTTCTTCCGGTTCCAGTATATGGATACCATTATCTTTCAGATATTTCAAATTCTTTTGAACAGAAAAATGAAGATACATGTTCTCATTCATCGATGGTGCCAAAAAAAGAGGTTTATGAAACGCTAACAAGAGCGTACTGAGGGCATCGTCAGCAATACCGGAAGCCAATTTTCCGATGCAATTGGCTGTTGCAGGGGCTACAATTGCAACATCAGCCCACTGAGCCAAAGAGATATGCTCTACTTTACGCTCAAGAGGCAGGGCAAATGTGTCGCAATAAAGGCTGTTATTACTAAGGGTTTCTATGCTTAAAGGGGTAACAAATTCCAAGGCATTGTGTGTGGCTGCAACTTTGACTTCATGTCCCGACTTGACAAACAAACGAATAAGAGATAAAGTTTTATACGCTGCTATACCTCCACTTATACCTATTAATATGTTCTTTTTTTCATTCAAAACCTAAGGTTTATTCTTCCGGTCTTCTGAAATAGATTTGTTTATCCAAATACTCTTGAATCGCTGATAAAGTCGGCTTAGGCATTTGTTCATAGTGACGGGCTAAATCTATTTGCTCTCTGTTTTCGAGTATTTCTTCCATCGTATCACGACCTGTCGCAAATTCTTTCATCTTATCGGCAAGTTCCTCTTTCATATCTAAGGCAATCTGATTAGCTCTTTTGGAAATCACTACCACTGCTTCGTATAAATTACCGGTTTGTTCATCGAAAGTATTGATATCTCTGGTGATGGCTAAAGTATTTGTTTTATGCTTTTTATGATCCGTTGACATAATATATTATTTATAATTTCTTAAATTTACTTATTTATTTTCTGCTATTAACTTTGCGATTTTCTTTTCGGCATCTAAGGCCATTTTTTCGGCATCTGCTACATATTGTGATTGTGGGTATTTTGCTTGTAATTTATTTTTAACATCTATTACTGCCTGAAAACGTTCCACCTTTTTATATTCCACACTCTTGGATGCATATTCATAATTATTTTTCACCCAAATAAAATATGCCTCTTCCATATAGGGGGAATCTGGAAAATTCCTGCTTAAGTTTTGAAATGCCACTTGAGCTGATTTGTATTTTTCGGTCCTATAATACATTTCAGCAATGGAAAAATCTTTTTTCGCCAATTTATTGCGTATAGCATCCATCATGGAATTTACTTCTTCTGTATATTTACTTGTCGGATAATAATTGACAAATAGCTCCAAATTATTCATTGCCAAATAAGAATCTGTTTGGTCTAAATTATAAGCCGGTGCATTCAAAAAATAGGCTTTGGCTCGTAAAAAGGCGGCTTCTTCGGCACGCAGACTTTGCGGATATTTTTTCATGTAATCGTTGAAATAATATGCAGCAATAAGATAGTCTTTGTTTTGATAATAACTACTTGCAAAGAAAAACAAGATGGAATCGCCTTGTTCGGTAGTCATAAATAAGGGATATATTTCTTCAAATAATTGAGAAGCCGTTAAATAAGCACCTTTATTGTAATAGGCTTTGGCTGCCTCATATTTAGCTTCTTTGGTCTTATATTTTCTGAATTTACGATTCGTGCTTTTGGTTTCCTTAGTCTTGATCGACTTTTCCTTACGATCCTTCGGTTTGCTTTGCTGTTGGGCAAACACAGGAATAACCATCATACTTAATGATAGTAATAAAAGACATACAAACTGTTTTTTAAACATTTGTAATTTTTCGATTTTAATTTTTAAAGCCTGCAAAAATAACACTTTTTTTGATACCTATATAGTTTTTATTACATAAAATTATGTATTCATATAACTGTATCGATTCAGTTTTATTGTTCCAAAAAACAATAATTTCGATTAGGAAAGACTAAAGAATGCGAAAGAAATCCCATATGCTCCACCGAATTTGATGAACACCTCGCCGTAAAGTAGGTATAAAAAATCATTTTTTAACATATTTTTTTGTATTTTTGCACCTTAATTCTTAAAAAATGGAAATTGTAAAGAAATACACCAACGGTGAGATAACCATAGTATGGAAACCTAAATTATGCACTTTTGCTACTTATTGTTTTAAATTAAGTCCGACTGTTTTTAAACCCAAAGAAAGACCTTGGATACAGCCCGAAAATGAATCAACTAAAAAAATGATTTCTACTATCGAAAAATGTCCTTCCGGTGCCTTGACATATTACTATAATACAGAAAAACAATCTGATGAATAAGAGAGACTTTTGTTTTAATTCCCTATACATTCTTTTTTTTAATTTTTTTTAAAAACAAATTTTATTTTTCATATTTTATCTATTTTTGTGTGCAAAACAGCACGTGTACACTTTGATGATATGCACCATAAAATTAAATATAATACACTTATTATAAAGGCAATACTAATTCTAATTTGATTTATTATGTATCAGAAAGTGCGGCGTCAGCACGATAAACTCTGACAATTCATTATGAAAACACCATGTATCTATTTTTCAGTATGTATTTTCTTATTAATGTTGACCTCCTGTGATAAAAAAGAAGATGTCGACGATAAAACTACGTATACTAACATTACACGCTCTATCGTGTCCTGCATTTCCGACATTCACAATCAAAACCTTGCCGGAAGACCTACAGGTGCTCAAAACATGACAGTCGGTGGCCCCTTAGGAGGTGAGGTAATCATTGAAGGCTCTACCGGAGTAGCCGATAACGGAATATCCACCATGGATTTGAATTATACCTTAAGCGGTGTGAATTACATTTTTGTTTCTCAATATTATACGACTAATATCACCCTGAATGGAGTCATTAACGAAAAAGGCAGTTTTAATAGCGAAACACAATATGTGAGCATTAACTATAGTTCTAGTAATTTGCAAATAAGCGGTTCCATTTATTATTCCAAAAACGATAAAGTATCGCGCACCATCAACGAAAGTGGCAGTGTAAGCATTAATCGATCCTGGAGCACAACCAACGGGTATGTATTTGGACAAACCGTAACCTATTAACCGTCTTAATAAAATTTTCATGTGATTATCGAACTCAGTCTGATTTTTTATAATTTTGTACGAAAACAAAGCCATGACTGATTTCGCCTCTATAGATTTTGAAACCGCTAATCATCAATTGAGTAGTGTGTGCAGTGTAGGTGTAATCATCGTGCGACAGGGAATATGGGTAGATAAATTTTACAGTCTCATTAAACCCGAGCCAAACTATTATGCTCCCATTAACACAAGTGTCCATGGCTTACGCTATGAAAACACCGAACATGCTCATGTTTTTTCAGTGGTATGGAAGCAAATAGCCCCGCGCGTGGAAGGATTGACTTTGGTTGCGCATAACAAAGCCTTTGATGAAAATTGTTTAAAAGCCGCTTTTAAAACTTATTGTATGGATTATCCCGATTATACATTTTTATGTACATTAAGAGCAGCACGCAAGCATTTTCCCTATTTATCAAATCATAAATTGCATACCGTTGCAGCTCAATGTGGATTTTACTTACACAATCACCATCATGCTTTGGCCGATGCCGAAGCCTGCGCAGCTATTGCTAAACTTATTTTATAGAGAATAAATAATGATTTAACTAACATATGGATAATAATCTCGCTAAGGTTCAATGGTATATAGTAGATCGAAGAGGAATGTTATATATAGAAGAAGTAGGTGAAAAAATTGCCGTGATGACTTTTCAGTATGCAGACGAACAACACATTATTGTTGACCATACTCACGTAGACGGCGCATATAGAAATATGGGCTATGCCAAACTTTTATTACATCACATGCTTCAATTTGCAGAAGAAAATCATCTGATTATCATTCCTCAATGTTCGTTTGTCAAAGCAGCCTTAAGCCGTAATTCGACAGAAAGCACACAAAGTAATGAAAGTTGATATCTGTGAATTATCGAATATAAATCTATAATATGTTTCTACCATTCAATGACAAAATTAATCAAGCATTATTCTTTTTCGCTGAGTTCTAACCAACGATTGCATTGTTGATTTAGCTCTTCGCAAAGAGCGGAATAGCGTTTAGAGATAGTTTCTATATTCTCTGCATATTCGGCCGGTGATGATAATATATCATTTAATTCTATCTTTTCACGCTCCAATTCGTTGATAGAGGCTTCCAAGGCCTCGAATTCCTTACGTTCTTTGTAAGTCATTTTAGAGGAGGACGTTTGCGAAGGGCTTTGTGTGTTTTTGGGTTTATCTGCTTTAGCTCTTAATCGATTCCCTTTCTCAATCCATACTTTTTGTTCTTTATAGCGGGTGTAATTTCCGTAAAAGTCTTTTATCATTCCATTATTTTCAAAAATAAAAAGATGATCCACCAATTTATCCATAAACCAACGGTCGTGGGAGACCACCAACAAACAACCCGTAAAATTCAATAAGAAATCTTCGAGTAAATGCAGGGTTTCTATATCGAAATCGTTTGTAGGTTCGTCTAAAAGTAAAAAATTTGGATTGGTCAGTAAGACGAGCAGTAAGTAAAATTTGCGCTTCTGTCCTCCGCTTAAGTTATCGTAATAAGTATATTGTGTTTGGTAAGAAAATCCAAAATGATTTAAAAAGCGGGATGCCGATAGGTAATTTCCATTAGAGGTTTGAATAACTTCGGCTTTTTCTTCTATGATATCTATCAGCCGTTTGCCGTAACAATCGGACGGAAGTCCGTCTTGGTCGTAATATCCGAAAATGATGGTTTCGCCTTTCACTATACGGCCGGCCGTTGGACGAAGCTGCTGCACGATAAGTTTTAATAAAGTAGATTTGCCACATCCGTTGGGACCGACAATGCCGCATCGTTCTCCTTTTTTGAATACATATGAAAAATCTTTTATAATTGCACGTTCATCATAGTAGAAATCGAGGTTGTTAATCTCTAAGATTTTATTTCCAATCCTTTCGGTTTTGACGGAAAAACTTGTATGGGTATCATGGGTTGCTTGTAAGGCTTTTTGCTTGATTTCTTCAAAACTGTCAATACGAGCTTTTGCTTTCGTTGTACGTGCTTGAGGGCTCGCACGCATCCATTCCAATTCTTTGCGATATAAAGCTTTGGCATGCTCTACCTCTGCTGACTGATTGGCAATGCGTTCGGCTTTCTTTTCTAAATAATAGGAATATTTTCCCTTATAGCGATATAACTTTGTTTGATCTAATTCCAATATATCGTCACAAATTTTATCGAGAAAAAAACGATCGTGAGTAACCATTAAAAGGGTAATATTTGCCTGTGATAAATAGCCTTCTAACCATTCAATCATTTCAATATCCAAATGATTGGTAGGCTCATCCAATATCAGCATTTCCGATTCGGATAATAAGGTTTGTGCCAAAATAACTTTTTTGCGCTCTCCTCCCGATAGGATATTAAAATCAGAAAATATATCGTGGATATCAAAACGCGACAATATATCTTTGATCCGACTCTCATAATTCCAAGCGGCTAATGCATCCATTTTTTCTATGGACAGCTCCATGCATTTACGATTCTCTGAGTTTTCGTGCAGACTATAGGCATTCATCGCATCTTCGTATGCTTTAATTGTATGTATTAAAGGAGTATCGCTATTTAAAATGATATCCAGAATCCGTTGCTCTTTCATGGCATCAGTATGTTGAGGCAGGTATGCAATGTGTATATCTTTTCGAAAAGTAATAGTCCCTTCATCAGGCACATCCAAACCCATTATAATATTTAATAAGCTTGACTTTCCGGCGCCGTTTTTAGCAATCAATGCCGTCTTCTGGCCTTTTTCTATGCCAAAGGTTAGTTTATCCAAAAGAAGTTGTTCGCCGTAACTTTTACTTAGGTTTTCTATACTTAGTAGATTCATTGTCGGAAATTGTTGAGCAAATGTACACAATATTGTGTTATCCAATAACGAAAACTTATGTCAAACTATTTTACTCCCTACATCCCAAATTTATTTTATGTGTAGTTGCTTTTCGTGATAGCTGTTTTCATTTTATTTTTTAGTGTATTACATCCATTTTCTTTCGTTACGATTTTTTTTTCTCCCAATAGCCTTTTGTTTGGGTGCGCACCCAAATGAAATTTTGTGCCTTCTCGTTATATTTTTATAATTATAAAAAATCGTTTGGGTGCGCACCCAAACAAAAAGGAGTCCCGTGTCGTTTTAAAGCTATCCCTTTTAATTCTAGCTAACATATTATGGGATATTGATATTTTACGCAGCTAATCTATATAGTATGTCGGAGATTTGAATGTATACCAAGCCCATAAAATTGAATTTAGTTAAAAAAAAGATAGTATTGTGATATATTTTTTTATACTTTTGCATGCACTAAAAAAGTGGATAGATTTGATTTGATTGCAACCACTAAAAAATGCTAAAACAATAACATTTCTCTCAGTCATTTCACTTTATTCATCTTTTTTTAAATTTATGAATATTAATTTAAAAAATAAAAAAAATGGCTTATTTATTTACATCCGAATCCGTTTCGGAAGGGCATCCCGACAAAATATCGGATCAAATATCAGATGCATTATTAGATGAATTTCTTCGTCACGACCCTCAGTCGAAAGTGGCATGCGAGACATTGGTAACCACGGGTTTGGTGGTGTGTGCCGGTGAAGTGAGGACAAATAGTTATATCGATATACAACGTGTTGCGCGCAATGTGATTGAACAAATCGGTTATACCAAAGGAGAATATATGTTTGAAAGCAATTCCTGCGGTGTGATTTCAGCCATACATGAACAATCGCCTGATATTTATCAAGGAGTAGATCGTGAGGACATAGAAAACCAAGGAGCCGGTGATCAAGGTATGATGTTCGGTTATGCCGTGAAAGAAATGGATAATTTAATGCCTTTGCCTATCGAATTGGCGCATATTTTTATGCAAGAATTAGCCGCCATACGCAAAGAAGGTAAGAAAATGAAATACCTTCGTCCCGATTCCAAATCGCAAATCACTGTAGAATACAATGCCAAAGGTGTTCCTGTGAAAATAAACACCATTATCATTTCCACTCAGCACGATGAATTTGTCAAAGCTGAGAATCAAAGCAAAAAAGCCCAAGATGTGGCTGATACTAAAATGTTAGAAACCATAAAAACAGATGTGGAAAAGGTATTAATCCCTCGTGTTAAGAGCGTTTGTCCTCCCCATATTCGTCGTTTATTTAAAGGAGATTACAACTTATATGTAAATCCTACCGGTAAGTTTGTTATTGGTGGTCCTCACGGCGACACGGGACTCACTGGACGAAAAATCATTGTCGACACCTACGGGGGAAAAGGAGCACATGGTGGAGGTGCTTTTTCGGGGAAAGACTCTTCGAAAGTGGATCGTTCGGCGGCTTATGCCGCCCGTCATATTGCCAAAAATGTCGTTGCGGCAGGAATAGCGAAAGAAGCTTTGGTGCAAGTAGCCTATGCTATCGGCATAGCCCGTCCGGTGGGAGTATTTGTAAATACATATAATAGCTGTTTAATAAAAGATAAAAACGGGAAAAAAGTATCCGATGGTATCATAGCCGAAAAAGTAATGGAGCTCTTCGATTTACGTCCTTATGCCATTATTCAACGTTTCGGATTGCAAAACCCTATTTTCCAACCGACAGCAACCTACGGCCATTTTGGAAGAGATTGTTATAAGCAAGAAGTTGAAGTGTTTTATAAAGACAAAAACACGAAAACAAAAATCGTTAACGGTCAGGAAAAGTATTTCAAAGAAGTGGAATTCTTTGCTTGGGAAAAGGTAGACTATGTCGAAAAATTAAAAAAGGCATTTGATATATAGGATTCTTTTGCCTTTTTTTTCCTACGAACGAATAAATAGTAAGAAATAAATGTTATTTCTTCAATTATTTTTATACTTTTGTCGTCTAAAATTTAATATCATTCAAAATGGAAATTACAAGAACATTTGAATTATTAGACTGGATATCCGAAAAATATCAAAAAAACGATATCCTTGCAGGAAAAAAAGACGGAGAATGGATAAAATACAGCGTAACCGATTATATAAAGTATGCTACATTAATGAGTTATGGCTTTTACGAAATAGGATTGCGTAAAGCCGATAAGGTAGTTACCATCACAAATAATCGGCCGGAATTTAATATTATCGACATGGCGTTGAGTATGATAGGAGTTATTCATGTGCCTATCTATCCAACCTTAAATCCCAGTGAATATGAAGTTATCATTAATCATTCCGATGCAAAAGTTATGATTATTGGTACTCAATCCATATATAATCGGATTGTTCCTATCGTCGACAAATTGCAAAACAATCCGGTTATTTATACATTAGATAAAATCGCGAAGGAAAAAGAACTGTACGACATTCTTAAATTAGGGATACTAAACCGTAAAAAGAATGCGGATATTATCCATGAAATTAAAAAGACCATAACCCCCGATGATGTAGCTACCATTATTTATACGTCGGGAACTACCGGCGCTCCGAAAGGAGTGATGCTTTCGCACAAAAATATTATTTCAAATTTTACCGCTCATGCCGAAGCCCAACCCTTAAATCATAATCATAGAATAGTGAGCTTTTTGCCATTGTGTCATATCTATGAACGAAGCATGAATTATGAATATCAATATTTGGGAGTAAGTGTATATTATGCCGAAAGTTTAGCTACCATTGCCGCGGACATCTTGGACGTAAAAGCCCATGGTTTTTGTGCGGTTCCCAGAATTTTAGAAATGGTTTATGACAAGTTTATAGCTGCCGGAAAAGATTTAACCGGGATAAAAAAAATCATTTATTCGCTTGCTATTTATCACGGACATAAATATGATATGAACAAAGGAGCCTTTTATGTCTTTTGGCAAAAATTATTTGATAAACTGGTATACGTAAAGTGGCGTGAAAAACTCGGTGGCAATAAAATGGCTATCGTATGCGGAAGCTCCGCAGTGAGAGAGAAAATAGTACGTTTGTTTCATGCGGCAGGTTTGGAGATATACGAAGGCTACGGCCTTTCCGAAACCTCTCCCGTAATTTCCGTAAATAGCCCTACGACCAAGCAAATTAAATTGGGAACAGTAGGGCCTATTCTGAAAGGAGTGGAAGTGAAGATTGCCGACGACGGCGAAATCCTTACCAAAAGTCCTTCACTGATGTTAGGCTATTATAAGGACCCCGAATATACCAAACAAGTGATTGACAGTGATGGATGGTTTCATACGGGAGATATTGGTATGTTTGTCGATAATAAATATTTGAAAATTACCGACAGAAAGAAAGAGATTTTTAAACTATCGTCTGGAAAGTATATTGCACCCCAAATGATTGAAAACAAATTGAAAGAGTCTCCATTAATTACAGATATTATGGTGATAGGCGAGAATGAAAAATTTGCTTCGGCTATCATTTCACCTAATTTTAATTATTTGCATTTTTGGGCCGGAAAACACAAAATTCATTATAGAGACAACGCGGAATTAATACTTCATCCCGAAACCGTTAAACGCTTTCAAAAAGAAATCGATACTTTTTGCAAAGCACTGGCGCCCTATGAACAAATAAAATGTTTCCGATTGGTCGAAGATGAATGGAGCCCGCAAACAGGAGAACTTTCGCCTACCTTAAAGCTTAAACGCAATGTTTTAACAAAAAAATATAAAGCAATTATTGATCAAATATATAATAAAACTACTCCTTCAAGTGGTCATGGATTTAGTTTGAAACAAATCAATCTGTCATTGATTCAATTGAAATCGACCATCGATTCAGCCATCAAGAAAAACACCGACACCCATAAGTCCGATAATAATAATATTGACTAATAAATACTTAATATGGAAATTACCAGATCATTTGATCTCTTAGAACGTTTAAAACAAACATATGCATTCAAAACAGACATACTATCCCACAAACGAAACGGAGCTTGGGTGAAATTCAGTGTTGATGATTATTATGAAATATCCCATTTATTGAGTTATGGTTTTTTAGCTTTGGGTTTACAGCCTAACGACAAAGTTATTACTATAACGAATAACCGTCCGGAATGGAATTTTATTGATATGGCTCTTGCCATGGCGCAATTGATACATGTGCCGGTTTATCCTACTTTGAGTAAGGACGATTATACACATATTATTAAACATAGTGATGCGAAACTAGTTATTATAGGTAACGAAGTTATTTTTAAAAATGTTATTCCTGTCGTTGAAGCTTTTGAAGATAAACCTATTGTATATACTATCAATCCCATTGAAAATCAAAAAAACTTAGAAGAAATTAAGTTATTGGGAATAAGCACAAAAGAAATCTATGGTCCGCTTATCGAAGAAAATAAAAAGAAGATAAAGCCCGAGGATCTTTGTACGATAATCTATACTTCGGGTACTACCGGACTTCCGAAAGGAGTTATGTTATCGCATCGTGCCATTACTTATAATGCCGTGGCTCATGCAGTCATGCAGATAGTGGATCATACGCACCGTATGTTGAGCTTCTTACCGCTATGTCATATTTATGAACGAAGTATGAACTACGATTTTCAATACCTCGGCACCAGTATTTATTACGCAGAAAGTTTAAATACCATTGCTGCCGATTTAAAAGATGGAAAAGTACACGGTTTCTGCTCCGTACCACGCGTATTGGAACTGATGTTCGAAAAACTCCGTGCTGCCGGAAAAGACTTAAAAGGTATAAAGAAACGCATTTACTTTTGGGCGTTTCATATGGCTCAAAAATTCGACTATAAAAATACCTCTCCGCTTTATGCATTAAAATATAAAATTGCCGACAAATTAGTGTATTCCAAATGGAGGGCTAACTTAGGTGGAAACGAAATGCTTATCGTATCGGGAGGTTCTTCAATACAGGCAAAAATCGTTCGCTTGTTTACCGCTGCGAAAATGAAAGTAATCGAAGGCTACGGTCTTACCGAAACATCGCCCGTGATTGCCGTTAACCGTCCGAAGGAGAAACTGGTAACTATCGGTACTGTAGGAAAACTTATTGATGGCATTGAGGTAAAATTAGCCGACGACGGAGAAATTCTTACCAAAGGCGTTTGCTTAATGATGGGTTATTACAAAGACCCCGAATACACAAAACAAGTCATCGATGAAGATGGTTGGTTTCATACCGGCGACATAGGAGAGTTTACCGAAGATGGTTTTTTGCGTATTACCGATCGTAAAAAAGATATTTTTAAACTAAGTGCCGGTAAATACATTGCCCCTCAGTTATTGGAAAATAAATTCAAAGAATCACCTTTTATTGAAAATATAATGATTATAGGTGAAAATGAGAAATTTGTTTCTGCTATTATTTCTCCTAATTTTCAGTACCTTCATTTTTGGGCAAGTAAACATAAGATTAGTTATAGAAATAATATAGAATTAATAGAAATAGAAGCCACCATCGCTCGTATTAAGAGGGAAGTCGATGCTGTGAATGCTAAATTAGCACCCCACGAACAAGTGAAACGTTTTCGCATTGTTCCCGAAGAATGGACTGCTCCCGGTGGAGAATTATCTCCTACTTTAAAGCTGAAACGTAATGTGCTTACCAAAAAATATGAAACTGTAATTAAAGAAATTTTTGGTGCGCATAATACTTAGAGAGAATCTTATAGTATATTATAAAGAAAAATAAGGATTGATCTGACAGTCACAGCTTTTCGGAGATCAATAGGCTTCGCTTTTGTATAGATTATTGATGGTAAATTCTAATGTGTTGTTTCTCATATTGTAAAAATGCAAGACCGTTCCATTTGTATACGAAAAATAATTTTGTGCCAATTCATCAGGAAATGCTGGAAAATCCAACATCCTTTGACAAGCATGAGACATAATACTTAATAATATTATTAAACTGATTTTTGTTTTCATTGTATTTGATATTTTATTGACCAAACTACTATTGGAAAAACATTTGTATTTCTGCATGTTTCCATAAAACCCATTCCTGGAATATAATTTTGGTAGCCGTATAAATCCTTAACGGTTTTATCTGGTGTATATGAGATGTTAATCGCAATATCTGTACAAAGTTTTTTGTATATACGGATATGATAACCGGCGACTCCGGTAAATCCAAATATAAACTTGTGGTGTTTTAATCGTTTCGTTTTGTCGGCCTCTTCATATATCCAAGAACTGCATAAATAAGCCGAAAAAAAGAAATAATGCTTTTTATCAAACGATTTTCTGATATTATATTTCATCCCCCCCTTTAAGAATGCACCCGTTTGTTGTATCATAGTAAATCCATCGTTTCCACAATCGAAATGAGGAGTTAATAACCATCCTATATAGTCCATCGATTTCGAATAATTAAAGGTAAATCCAGTATTAACTAAGAAGTCGTAGTGTGGATTATTGGAGAATGCATAAGTAATATCAATGGTAGTAGCGGGTAGTTGTAACAAATTAAGTCCTATTGCGTGATGCATTATCTTCTCTTCTTGACCAAGTCCTTTTTTTGGAATTAAAAACAGGATTGTGCATATAATAAAGATTATGTTTAATTTAATAATTGCTTTCATAGCATTATTTTTTAATTAGTTTATAGGTGTATTTTTTTGCAGAGGAAGTAAACACTAATACATATATTCCCGTGCTCAATTCGGAAATAGAAAAATTAAAATAATGATTTCCGGCGGCCTGATTGTTTTCATTTGCTGCGGAGTTTTTCTTTGACATACTTTTCAATTACTTTAAATTCTATCGTATAATCTTCCGGAATTTTGGGAACCAATACCCAATTCCAGCTTGTATTATTTTTCTCACATCCTCCACATTGATGTACGGTTATGGTATATACTATTTTCTTGTGCTTTATATCTTTGGAAACATATCGCTCAAAGACGACGGAACTTACATCAAACTAATGAACAATATCGCAAAAACAGATCTTTTTATTCTGGATGACTTCGGACTTCACCCTTTAGATACCATAACTCGACTAGCTCTTTTACAAATACTAGAAGATCGTTACGGACTTAAATCAACTATTATCGTATCTCAACTTCCTACAGCAAATTGGCATGATTATATAGCTGAACCAACACTTGCCGATGCTATTTTAGATAGACTTTTTGCTAATGCACATCGATTCGATTTAAAAGGGGATTCTTTAAGAGTAAAATCAAATAAAAAATAATGTAATTTTGCACCGTTTTCTATATGTTCTTTGACACCGATGGCTCTCTTTTTTTTTCACCGATAAGGGGTGGGGTGAATTTACTCCGGAATCGGGGGGTCAATTTAACCGGAATATTCAGTTCCGCAACGTTTTAGAGTCCTTGCGCAACAATCGAGAGGAGTTAAAAATCATTTTGAGCGGGTGTGTTTTAAAATCTATATTATTGCAAAAAAGCCGAAAAGATAGTGCTTCCCGGCTTTCATAAAATGGAACAATTTTTGATGTAAAATGTTAAAAATAAATACTAAACTTATATTAGCATTCTGTATGCTATAAATACTTTTATATTATAAGCGTT
>DHTG01000012.1 GCA_002411545.1 Bacteroidales bacterium UBA5266
AAATTTCTTTGCTCAAATTCGTCGCGCAGAATTGTAAGGTACAACCTAATTGCAAGAATACATCAATTTTATACAATAAGTAGCGCGTTTTTTCATTAATACAACATAAACTTACGATAGATGAAACACGTTTATCTATGGATATGTATCATGTTATTTTTCACTAACGTTCATGCCACTCATGAACGTGCAGGGGAAATTACATACAAACATTTGGGAGGGTTACGCTATGAAATGACCTTAATTACCTATACCTATTCCCTCAGTCCGGCCGATAGAAACGAATTGGAAGTATACTGGGGAGATGGTTCTTCCGATATCATCAAACGTCTTTCCATTGTCAAAATGGGTAATGACATTCAAAAGAACACTTATGTAGGAACGCATACCTATCCGGCCAGCGGCACGTATACCATTTCCATGGAGGACCCTAATCGCAACCAAGGGATTTTAAACGTACCCAATTCGGTCGAGGTTCCTTTTTATATAGAATCGGAACTGATTATAAGCCCATTTTTATCTTTCAACAACTCCCCCATACTCGAAAATCCGCCCATCGACATGGGGTGCGTCCATCAGCCTTTTTACCACAATCCCGGCGCCGTCGATCTCGACGGAGACAGCCTCTCCTATAAACTGATAAAATGCAAAGGACTGAACGGGCAGGACATACCCGGATACAGCTTACCTCAAGCAAGCAACAGCATCTCTATCGATTCCATCACCGGCGATTTTTACTGGGATACACCCTTTATGCAAGGAGAATATAATATCGCTATTTTGATTGAAGAATATAGGCATGGCGTGAAAATAGGTTCCGTAATCAGGGATATGCAAATCATCATCATGGCCTGCAATAACCACGTACCTGAAATCATCAGTCTTGACGACACTTGTATCAATGCCGGCGACACCTTGGTGTTTAAAGTAAGTGCCCGAGACCCTGATGCCAATCAAGTAGTCACCTTAACAGCCATAGGCAGTGTGTTTCAACTCACTGAATCGCCAGCATATTTCAATCAAGGCATATCGGGCAGGGATTCGGTATCCACCTATTTCTACTGGCCTACCCAATGCGCTCATGTGCGCAAACAGCCCTATCCTGTCGTCATCAAAGCACAGGATAACGGAGCTCCTGTCAGCTTGGTGAATATGAAAACCATACAAATTACCGTCGTGGCTCCAGCACCCCAACACCTCATAGCAACTCCTTTCGAAAAAACAGTCTTCTTATCGTGGGATTCGACTTGCAACAATGCCGCCGGGTATCGTATTTACCGCCGCGAAGGGCCTTCGGGCTTTGTGCCTCAACATTGTGAAACCGGAGTACCTCCCGAAACACAGTATAAACTCATAGGCGAAACCAAATCCCACCAAGCAACTAGCTTTGTCGATGATAACGACGGAAAAGGCTTGAAACACGGCATACAGTATTGTTATATGATAGTGGGTTACTATAAAGACAATGCCGAAAGCTATGCCTCCGAAGAAGTCTGCGTCCTGCTGAAAAACTATGTGCCGGTCATCACCCGTGTAAGCATCATCGAAACCGATACCCTTAAGGGAAAAGTAGAACTAAAATGGCATCCTCCTGTCGATATAGACAGTATACAATATCCAGGACCCTATCTGCTTCGTTTATACAGGGAAATATCCTCTATACAACACATGACACTTATACATTCCATGACACAGCTATCGGATACGCTGTTTACGGATTCCTTGCTCAACACAAGTGAACATGATTTCTACTATCAATTGGAATTCTACCACAGTGCCGACACAAATCCACGCTTGATCGATGCTTCCGACCCGGCTTCTTCCGTATATTTACGGCTTAGCCCCTCCGATGAATGCATGTACCTGCAATGGCAGGAAGATGTACCCTGGAAAAACATTCAATATATTGTATACCGACACAACCCACTGACCAATGTTTTCGACTCCATAGCAACGACATCTGAACAAACCTATGTCGATATCGGTTTGATAAACGGAAAATTCTATTGTTATTACATCGAAGCCATAGGCTATTACGACGATACTATTTTTGAAAGACCGTTACGCAACCTATCCCAAATAGCCTGTGAAAAACCGGTCGATAATAAACCTCCCTGCACACCTCTCCTATCAGCCGAAACCGATTGCATAGATGTTGACCTTTACTGGAGCATGCCCTATGATTCCTGCTATCAAGATGTGTCAACCTATGTTATCTACTACAACAAACAGAAAAACGGCGATTTTGTGGTTTTAGACACCATCAACGATCCCTTAGTATTGACGTATAAATGGATAAAACCTCTTTCCGTGGTAGGCTGTTATGTCATACGAGCCTTGGATTCGGTCCATAATGCCAGTAATTTCAGCCAAAGCGTTTGCTTCGATATCGATCAATGCAATCCTTATCGCTTACCCAATATATTTTCCCCCAACAACGATGGTTACAACGATCTTTTTACTCCCTTTCATCCCTATGATTTGGTCGAAAGTGCTCATATAAGAATCTATAACCGCTGGGGAAATCTCGTATTTCAAACCGAAGATCCTGAAATACGTTGGAACGGCAAAGACCGAATAACCGGGAAAGATTGTGCCGACGGGGTGTATTATTATGTATGCGATTTGAGGGAATATACCCTTGCCGGCATACGCATCAGAAGTTTGAAAGGAAGTGTTACCATTGTACGTTAATCTTTAAAATCTTATATATATGTTTACCGGAATTATTGAAAAAACAGGAAAAGTAGTCGACATCATCCACGAAAAAACCAATGTGCATTTTGTGATTGAAGTCGACTTTGCCCACGAACTAAAAATTGATCAAAGCATGAGCCACGACGGTTGCTGCTTGACAATTGTAAAATTAGATTTGGACAAACAGCAATACGTGGTCACCGCCATGCAGGAAACCTTATTGAAAACGAATTTAAAACAATGGCATGTCGGCTATGAAGTCAATCTGGAACGCAGCATGAAAATGGACGGCCGCTTCGACGGTCACATCGTGCAAGGTCATGTTGACCAAACGGCACGTTGTATAGACGTAATCGATGAAAACGGCAGCTGGAGGTATTGGTTTGAATATGAACCTAACAAAGAAAACATCACAGTGCCCAAAGGCTCTATCTCTGTCAATGGAGTGAGTCTGACTGTGGTCGATTCCGAAAAAAAACGCTTTTCTGTAGCTATTATTCCATATACGTATGAAGTAACAAATTTTCATACCTTTAAACCTGGAAGCATCGTAAACCTCGAATTCGACGTCTTCGGGAAATACGTAGCCCGTTTATTACAAGAATATTTTTCGAATAAATAACTTAAAATGTATATCTTATGTTTAGTGAATCAGATATTCGGCAAATGCAATCCTTGGGATTGGACCAGCAAGTGGTCATGCAACAGCTTGAGAAGTTAAAACGAGGCACTCGCTATGTAGAACTTAGTGCTCCGGCTACTGCCGGCAAAGGCATACAGGTGTTTACTCCCGACGAAATCCGACAACAGATCGAACATTTGGATCATAAACTAAAAGACAAAAAACTCCTGAAATTCGTCCCTGCATCGGGTGCCGCTACCCGTATGTTTAAAGATTTATTTCTTTTTTTAGAAAAATATAATATCGCCTCGAAAACCAAAGACCCTGCTTTGAAAGAGGTATATACCCTTTTGGATCATTTACCCAAAATGGCCTTCTATCCGGATTTGAAAACTGCCATGGCGAAACATCACATTGATACCGTGGATTGTCTGGCAAAAGAAAAATACGATATCCTCCTTGAATATTTTCTCTATGCGGAGGGATTGAACTACGCCACCTTACCCAAAGCTTTGCTCAAATTTCATGCTTACGATAAAGAAGAACGTACCGCTTTTGAAGAGCATCTGGTCGAAGGGGATGCCTATGCACGTAATGCCGACGGCAAAGTGTATTTGCATGTTACCGTTTCGCCGGAGCATCATAGCGTGTTCGAGGAGCATTTCCAAAACATAAAAGTGAAATATGAAAAACGTTTTGGCTGTAACTATGAACTGAGTTTTTCCTATCAATCTCCCTCCACCAATACCATTGCTTTAAACGATAACAACGAACCGTTTCGCAACGATGACGGCAGCCTTGAATTCCGCCCCGGTGGACACGGTAGCTTATTACAAAACTTAGCCGATATCGATGCCGATATTATCTTCATTAAAAATATCGACAACGTTACCCTTGACCAACGTCGTTCAGACACCATCCTATATAAAAAGCTTTTAACCTCGCTTTTAATAACTTACCAAAACCGTTGCTTTGAGTTTTTAAAAATCCTCGAATCCTCGGCTGTCTCTGAAAAAGATTTGCATGCCATCGAATTATACGCCAAAGAGCATTTAAATATCGAATTACCGGTACTATACGCTTCATATTCAACCCTTGAAAAACAATCTTATTTATACCATCGACTAAACCGTCCCATCCGTGTTTGCGGCATGGTGAAACGAGAAAACGAACCGGGAGGAGGCCCTTTTTGGGTGAAAAACGAGCAAGGCGTTACAACCCTCCAAATTGTCGAAACCTCCGAAATCGATACAAACAAGCTGCAACAAGAACAAATTCTCGAAAAATCGGAATTCTTTAACCCTGTTGATTTGGTATGTGCCATCAAAAACTACCAAGGCGAAACCTTCGAACTGGCACAATTTGCTGATGATCAACGCTATTTTATTGCACATAAATCAAAAAACGGAAAGAGTTTAAAAGCCTTGGAACATCCCGGTTTGTGGAACGGCGCCATGGCCGACTGGATTAGCATATTTGTGGCTGTTCCGCTCTCAACCTTTACCCCCGTAAAAACCGTCAACGATCTCCTGCGTAAAGAACATATTATTATTTAAAACAGCCTTCCGATTGCAGCTCAAGGGAGCATTTTTTTACCTATAGAATTGCAAAAAGCAAGCATAAATTTATATACTTTTGCATTTGTATTTCAAAACGTTTTTTAATTGCAACTCACTTAATGCAAGATATATGAAAAGAATAGTCATTTCACTCATCGCAATAGGTATTTTAACTTCTCTGCTAAACTCTTGTAATTTGTTTCAAGAGGATAAAGATTTCGACAAAGCATTGTTACCCGGAAAATGGCAAGAAGGCTCTCTTTTCGAAAAGTATTATGCCAATGGCGATGGTGCCACTTGGGATACGGCCGACGACGTCACCGAAGAAGAAGCCCAGCCTTTTACCTGGACACTGGAAAAAGATGAATTAATCCACATACATATCATGGAAATGGGTGGTAAAATCCCTAAACGTTACACCGTTACAACACTAACTCCTACCAAGCTAAACTATCATGACGATTACGACAAAACCCATACATTTACGAAAGTCGATTAAGGAACCCATACATTTTTATCATGAAGAAAACATTTAAAATCATCGGAATTTCATTGGCTGCCTTAGTGGGTCTTATCCTTATCACCCTGAGTATCGTTTTATGGCTGATAGTTACTCCCGAAAAATTGACCCCCATCGTACGGAATCAAACGGATAAATTTATTCTTTGTACCACCCACTTCGATACGGTCGATATTACCTTTTTCAGCACTTTCCCCACCGTCGGGCTGCGCATCAAAAACTTCACCTTGATCAATCCCATGCCCGGAGCTCCCTCCGATACCCTGGCTGTTGTTGAAGACCTCAAAGCTTCGCTAAACATCAAAGAGTTGCTTTTTAATAATGCTTTGAAAGTTACTGCCGTAACTGTAAGCAATGTCAAAGCTCACCTTTTTATCGATGCAAAGGGAAACACCAATTTCGATGTTGTGGAAACAGATACTACCGATAAAGATACCGCCTTTGAATTACCCTTTGATTTAATAAACCTTCATAAAATCAGTATTAAAAACCTCAATGCCGATTTTACCGACCAATTTTCCGGCCTCTATGCCTCCATCAACGGGCTTACGGCACAACTCAAAGGAAAATTAACGGTGGAGGATGCCTGGGCAAAATTGCATTTGGAAAGTGGTGCGATACGGTTTAATATGAAAAATTCCGTATCCATTGCCGCCGAACTCAATAGTTTTGAAACAAAAATGGAAGCTAAAAAATCAGGTCCCAACATCCATGGCAATATCGATTTGGATATGCCCGAAGTGTTTTTCCGTATGGATACAACCGTCTATGCCAAAGGTCTACCCCTTGACATTGAGATTCCTTTTAGCTATCATATCGACCATCAAAACCTCACCTTAGATAAAGCCGAAATAACACTGAAGAAAATAAAACTATACCTAAACGGCAAGGTGCAACCATCTGCCGACTTTAAAGATATAGCTATCGATATGGCTTTCAACACCAATACCTGGAGAATTCCGGAAGTATTGGATATCGTTCCCGACGCTTACAAGGATCTATTAAAAGATATTAAGGTAGATGGAGAACTGGTATTAAAAGGCGATGCAAAAGGAATATACAACGAATCTCTCCTCCCCATCATCAACGCTCAGATTATGCTTGATAAAGGGAAATTTGCCTATAAGAAATTTAGCTTACCCTTTAAAAACATCAGTGCCAACCTACTGGCTCACCTCGATGTAAACAACGACTCCTTAAGTAAGCTTACCATCAACGCCCTCACACTACAAACGGGGAAAAGCAATTTGATGCTTAGTGGACAAATCTTGGACCTCCTCGACAAAATGATATTTAAAATAAAGGTTAACAGCAACATGGAACTTGTCGAGTTGAAACCCATCTTACCCGACGACATGAACCTACTCATCAAAGGAAAAGCCAAAGCAAATATGCTTACTGACTTTGCTTTAAACGATATGCAAAACCTTGACCTCCAAAAGATGAATCTTAATGGAGATTTTGTGATTCACGATATGGAAGCTGTCTATAACGACAGTCTCTTTATTCAATCGCCGGAAGCCAAGCTAAAGATTACATCCTTTCCCAAAGCGAAAAGAAAAGCATCCGACAAATTATTTGATATCGAAATCAAAAGTAAAGATATGGATGTCAGAATGATTGATGTTGTCGATGCAACATTAAATGAGGTAAATCTGAAAGCACAGCTTTCGGATTTTATGGATACAACTCAGATGATTACTGCTGATTGTGATTTTGATTTCGGCAAGGTAAAAGCCATCATGGATACCCTATCGGCCGATATAGTAAAAGCAGCAGGGACTATCCATCTATCGCCTTCTGCAAAGAATAAAAAGAATCCAAGCATCGCTTTTGATTATTCACATCAACATCTTCAAGCCGAACTGGGTAACTATGCTTCCATTTTGGGAGATGCAATGACGATCAAAGGCAAAGGCATGTATGATGACAGTAAAACGGATTTATTATTTCAATGGTCGCCCAACGTACAAGCCAACCTAAAAAATGGCCACATCCGTCTAAGTGACTTAGAATATCCTATTGAAATTCCATCGATTGCATTTGATTTTTCTCCCGAAAAACTTAGCATCGATAAAAGTCAATGTACTATAGGTGAGTCGAAGTTTGCTCTTTCGGGCGAAATCACCCACATGGATCAATACCTGAACAAAACCGGTCTGTTGGTAGGTGACCTATCGTTTGTCTCGGAACATACCAACATCGATCAAATCATGGATATGGTCAGCGGATTCGGGGCATCGGATTCTGCTTTGGCCCTTGAAGAGACAGAAAACAAAGAGGATGACCCCTTTATGGTTCCTCTGGGTATAGATATTAAACTATACACCTGGGTGAAAAAAGCTACAGTGGGTCGAACTACGATTGAAAATGTGGAAGGTAATTTAAGGGTAAAAGACGGAGTGATGGTGTTGGAAGAAATCGGATTCACTTCCGAAGCTGCTAAAATGCAACTGACGGCTATCTACCGTTCGTCCAGAAAGAACCATTTGTTTGCCGACATAGATTTTCATTTGTTAGATGTCGACATCAAGGCCCTCATCGATATGATTCCCGACATCGACACCTTGGTACCCATGTTAAAATCTTTTGCCGGAAAGGCTGAATTTCATATTGCCGCCGAAACCTATATGAAATCCAATTACGATCTCAAACTATCCACCCTGCGAGGAGCTGCCGCTTTGAATGGCCAAAATTTAGTTTTGATAGACAACGAAACATTTACTCAGATAGCAAAATATTTGATGTTCAACAAAAAAACCAAAAACATAGTCGACAGCCTCTCACTCGAAATGACGTTATTTAAAAACGAAATCGAATTATATCCTTTCTTAATTGTAATGGACAAATACAAAGCCGTTATCAACGGACAACATTATCTGGACATGAACTTCGA
>DHTG01000091.1:0-1085 GCA_002411545.1 Bacteroidales bacterium UBA5266
CACACTATCCGGATTTTGATGATAAGAGGTAAAGGTTAGGGTTTTAATACTATCTGCACCGGGTATAGTCCCATTGAATACCATTTCGGAATACTTGCCGGGCAACAGTTGAATGACCACCGGACCACCGATTCCACAACCGCTTACTGCTGCCATCAACGCATTCATATCGGCAAAGGTTCCTCCATTACCCAAGGTGTAAGTTCCTGTCAACAAAGAATCGCAAGCGGTGAAAGATGTTATTAAAGTGTCATTGGATGGTCTTTCATCCGTTTGAGCATTGGGCGAATTCGTCCAAATTTTTACCGTATTTGTACCTGTTGTTGGCAGAAAACTTCCAATATTAATGCTTGATACAGCCAAAGGAGCCAATGAACCCGTCCAACTGTAGGTGAGTTGACTTACTCCGTTAACTGACCAATAAATATCCATGCTTGTAATCGTTGTCGTACCATAATTCGCCACATTTATACTCGTTTGATAAGGGGTACCCGTAATCAAGGTGCCGGTAGGTGCTGTTACAAGGCGTGGTGATACATCGTAGGACTTAGGATCAAATTCATAACAACCCATGGCCGTGGTGGTATTTCTGCTCACACCAATTTTATCATCCATAATACCTTGTAGTTGTGGACAACCCAATCCGCTGGCGGTAGCTAATTCTAAACTTACGGTACTATCTAAAAATTGAGGAGCTACAGAAACAGAGGTTACATCCCCCGATTCAGTGGCCCAGGCAGATAGACTGGTACATGCCTTATTAAAATAACCGACATAAGCACCGGTACTGTACAGATTATTGTAATCCGATACACAAGTAATGGCGGTTCCCGTTTTATAAATGGGATAATAATTTGACCAAATATTGTTATTCATAATCTCATAGGTACCTGTTCCCGTACTGCAATTTACGTAAATGCCATAAGAAGAACTACCCGGACTTAAAATGGAATTATGGTATACCTTTACGATGCCATTTGTATAAGCTAAATACATACCATAACCTCCTATGGAAGAAGGAGAAAGTATGACTTCATTATTCGCAATCAATGCATCTGCATTGTGATTGTAATATTGAGTATAAT
>DHTG01000091.1:1308-4904 GCA_002411545.1 Bacteroidales bacterium UBA5266
ATAATGATTCGTATAGTAAAAATACATATAGTGATAATTATTTCCGTTTCTGGGATATATTTTATTGTAAGAGAAACTTTTTAAATCGTTATAATATAAATAATGAGATTGATAATAGGCCTTTTCAATCACATTGCTGTCCATATAAATATTGGTGTTATAGCCTCCGGTTCCCGTTCCTACACCATAGAAATATATACCGTAATATCCTCCACTGATAAGATTTCCAATCAAACGAATGTTGTCGCATGTGCTACCGGACATTTTATTAAAAGCATAGGATGTCGATGTAGTTGTAGGACTGGCATAAATTTTACAATTCCGGAATTCAATATTTACGCATTTTCCTTTCATATTTACGCCTTGTCCGTCACTGGGAGCACTGGCATCAAAAGTGAGTTCTTTAAATACAAGATGACTGACATTTTCTAAGGATAAAGCGATTCCTTTATCCACTACAAATCTGACATCATCGGCATTGCCGCTGCGAGAGGCAAAGGTTAAGGTATTGATTGTGCTCTGTCCTGGTATTTGCTCCTTGATTTCCATTCCGCTATACGTTCCTGTATCCAATAACAATACCGTAGGGCCACCCAGTCCACAACTCTTAATGGATTCCATAGCTTCCGTTAAATCAGCAAAATCAGCATTGACTCCTCCTACATTGTAGGTACCGCTAAACAAGGAATCACATCCGAAAATGGTAAAAGTAGCCGTATCATTATAGGGATTATCATCTACTCCCTGATTCGGATTTGCCGTCCATACTTTGACGCTGTTCATACCGGCCAGCGGTGTAACATTGCCTAAGAAAAAAGTATCTTTGTCATAGGTTCTTAACATTCCCGTCCATGGATAAACAGTCTGTAATACGCCATTGACAGACCAATTCATATTTACAGATACGAGGGAATCCTTTCCCATATTGGCTATCACTACGTTTAAAGGAGCACTTTGACCAAGAATGACAGAGGTGTTAAAATTATAGGCCTCCACCGTCGCTGCATTTAATTGCGTGGGATAAATAGTGTAAGCCCCGATTCCGGTATTACCGGCTCGAACCGTACCCTCAATATCAGCAGGAACTCTTGGCAAAACAGGACAATACATACCACTATAATCAAATAATTTTAAACTTTGCAAGGAATCACCTAAAAACATCGGCATGAGTCTAACGGAATGATTGTCTTGTCCCGTTATATTAATCCAATCCAATAAGGTGGTTTGATTTCCACCTTGATATCCTACGTAGGAAGAATTGGAATACAAATTATTATAATCTCCTGAATACGTTCCGGCTGTTCCAACATAAATCGGAAAACCACCGGTGGATAAATTTAAAATATTGTTGTTTCGACAATCGGTTACATAGGCATTGCTTCCTCCTATATAAATACATCTGGTTCCTGAAGTAGTACCATTCAATAAGATGGAATTATTATACACATCCAACACTCCATAATAAATGTACATGCCGTAATAGGTTCCGGTAGCATATCCTATGATTTCATTGTTAGAAAATAAGGATCTTCGGGTCGCATTATTATATCCTATATAATACAAATAGGCAAGATAGGGACTGGATATATTATTGGATAATTGACGAATGATATTGCCATTTGCATTAAAATTACAATAATAAGCTCTTAATCCATACCAATAGGTAGTTGTATTTACTCTGCGAGAATATATCTTATTGTATGAAATACTATTAAAATCAGCATAATATAAATAAGTAGCATAATAATATTGTCCGAAGATTAGGTTACTATCTAAGACCAAATTAAACCCATAAACACTGGTTGAGGAACCTCCGTACAAATAAACACCATAGTATCCTCCCCGAATCACATTATTGATGATGCGTACACCATCCAATACCCCTGTCGAAGTTTTATAGATAACATAATAATAACTCGATGTTACGGTAGTATCCATTAAGATTTGGCAATCACGTACTTCAATATTATTCAAATTGCCGGACAATAAGAGCGCATAAGTAGCCGCTGTTGCATTGGTTATCGCATTTTCTATGGTTACATTACGAAGGATGATGTTTTGTGTTCCACTGATATTTACAGCATAAGTCCCGCTTGTACGTTCAAAAACAACGTCTTCCGCATTGCCGGTAACAGAAGTAATGGTTAAGGAATAATTACCGATATATTCCTTCAAATCACCAATTGCTAAAGGATTATACACACCACTTTGGAATTTAAAAGTAATGTCACCGTTTGCTCCGCAATTTTCTAATATTTTAATAGCATCATTAAACGAAGGAAAATCTGCTCCCGATTGATTGCCGATTACATAATCACCACTAAATTGATTGATACATCCATAGGTAATCACACGTAAGGTATCATCCAATACATTGACTGAATCTAAAACCCCATTGGGCATTCCAACCCACACTACAACCGTATCATACAATTCGTTTCGGGGAATATAACTTCCAATCACAATACCTGTATCTTTCCAATCATCCGGCAACATGCCTGTCCAATGATAAGGGGTTTGCAATGTACCATTTACAGACCAATTTATCACACACGAAGTTAGATCTTTAAAGCCATTATTTGAAATTGTAACTTTTACCGGTGTGGATTGTCCGGCAATGACCGATTTGTTAGGAGATTCTATGGCATACATAGCCACGGCATTGCTATCGGCTGTTCCACTTGCCATGGTAAAACGGGTATGTGTTCCATAATTATTTACGGTTCCGGTTCCGGTTGCGGAACGACAGTAAACTCCACTATTATACGTAGTAGCTTTATATGTAAAGGCATAATATGTCGTTCCTGAGCTATTGGTCCCATTGCATGTAAATCCACTGTTATCATATACATGAACCAACAAATTTGAACCGGGAGTTAAAAAGTAGGGGGTTTGAAGGCTTACATCATTCCAAGGTCTATATCCATTATCTAAAAGAATTTCCCCATCAAATACCAGGGTAGCATTAGTTAAGGTATTAGGATTTACATAAGCCGTTGATGTCAAGGCAGTGTACGATACTTCTTCAAAATATATTTTAACATTTTTTCTATTCGCAACGCCTGTATAAGAATCATAATAACCTCTCCATCCTATTTTGGTAATCATACCCGAACGGCCGTTAAATTCGGAAGCAGGGTAGATTTGTCGTGTCCAGTTGCCTGTATAGGTTATATCAAAAGGCATAACATAACTTCCTCCATTTCGTGCATCGGTATACATCTCTACAATTCCTTGCCCTCCTACCGAATCCGGAATAAATCTCTTTAAATAGGTAGCCGATGAGATAGTCTTTTCATTACCTCCGGTATCTTTACCCACAATATAATAGTTAATTAAAGTACCAAATCGTTGTTGCGGAATAGTAGCCGTCCATAAGGAGTCTCCGCCGTCTTGATCGGTCATGATAATGCTGTCAAGGATAGTTATCATATTATATGTATAGGAAATACGTAAAACCGGATGAATAATGGGAGCAATGGTACGCGTGGCAACTTTTGCATTTACGACAAAAGGACCGGTCGAAAAAACCGTATCCGGAATCAAGGGAGCTAAAAAGCTTACTTCCGGTAATTTTATCTGGGCATTAGCCCCTA
>DHTG01000009.1:0-1556 GCA_002411545.1 Bacteroidales bacterium UBA5266
TTTCTTATATACCAATAAAACGTAATTAAAATTTTCAGTATGAAAAAAATCAGTGTAGTTATAATGATTGTATGGATGAGTTGTAGTGTTTTTTCTCAAGATTTATATATAGGGTTTAAATCTGGTTTTAAACAAGAAGTATTTAGCACAAATTATGATTTGTATAAAACGAAAGTTGATTTTAAAACGCCTACCTTGGCTTTGTATTATTCCATGACATTTTCCAATCATTTTGAGATTGGATGGGGAATAGGATATTATGCCTATTCTCAAAATATCAAGATTTATGATGACTTTGCATATCGTAAAGTTGTTGATTGTCAAACCGGACATGATGTAATATTTCAAACTCTTTCTTATCGATTTCAAATAGGGTATCATTTAAGATTAGCTAAGGATTTTAGTCTGAAATTTAATACAGGAATGCATTCTGAATTATATTACCAAAATTACGATAAAATTGATCAGCCAAAATACATCATTGGAACATCATCTCCTGAAGTTTTTATTCATTATGGTTATCTGTGGAAAGGATATAATTTCTTATTGTCGAATAGCTTGAGTTTTCAATATTATACTAAACATAATATAGGGATCAGTATTTTTGCCGCTTATCATGCAGGATTATTACAAGCAGTAAATAATTATCTTGTTTTTAAGGAAATTGATTATACGATAAATGATATGATCTTTACCCGTGGATCTTATTTTGAATTCGGTTTGGAAGTAGGTTACCGTTTTAAACGAATATCTCCCTAAAATAGATTGGTTTAGGAATTTGGCTATAAAAACACAATATATGATTCCTCCATATCGTTGACACAATACATGTAAATGGACACTAATCCAACATTACTTTTGCAAATAAAACCACCTATGATACGAAAATTTGACACACATTGGGTAGAAGAACACCTAACAAGCCTCGTAAGTCCTTTGCTAATTGCCGCTCAAACAGCCCCCAAAGGGAGAGGTATAAATACGTTGGAAATCGTTTTGGTGAATGGAGCAGAGAAAGATGCATTGGCAGATAAAATGGATGAAATAAGTCAGCGTATTTCCGCTCCTTTTTTCAGTCGTGATGCACAGAACATACGGCATTGCTTTGCCGTAATCCTACTAAGCACCGACCATTCCGTAAGAGGATTGAATTGCGGTTATTGCGGCTACGCTTGCTGCGAGGAAAAACCCGACACATCGCCCTGTGTTTTCAACGTTACCGATTTAGGCATTGCATTGGGTTCAGCAGTTTCGACGGCTATGCAGTTGAAACTCGACAACCGCATACTCTACTCGGCCGGTAAAGCAGCAGGCGAATTGGGATTCTTTACGAAAAACATGCCAATAATTTTTGCCATTCCGCTTTCGGTAAGCGAAAAAAACATTTTCTTTGACCGTAAATAAAATCTCAATCGTCTGTATATTCGCATTTTAAAATAAATTCATTTTTTTTAAATTCAGTTGTTTTTTATTTTAGAAAATGTTGTACATTTGCAAACCTCAAAAGGGAGTTTAGCTCAGCTGGTTCAGAGCATCTGCCTTACAAGCAGAGGGTC
>DHTG01000009.1:1695-3461 GCA_002411545.1 Bacteroidales bacterium UBA5266
TCTGCCTTACAAGCAGAGGGTCAATGGTTCGAATCCATTAACTCCCACCAAATGTAAACGCTTGCAACATTTTTGCAAGCGTTATTTTTTTATCATTCAATGATGTAATATGGAAACAAGGGAAATGCAAAACAGACTGCAACAGATGCGGCAGTATTTCAACAGCCAACGCACAAAAGATGTCTCTTTTAGAATACAAAGTCTGCAAACACTCTATAAACAAATAAAACTCCATGAGCAAGATATCATACAAGCTTTGCATGAAGATTTACACAAATCGCCTTTCGAGGCCTTTTCCACAGAAATCGGTTTGGTGTTGAAAGAAATCAAACACCACATCAAACACGTAAAGCAATGGCAAAGGCCTGAAAAGAAGCTTACTCCTTTTTTATTTTTCCCATCGAAAAGCAATATCTTCAAAGAGCCTTACGGATTGGCGTTGATTATCGCTCCCTGGAATTACCCTTTTCAATTATTGTTCAGTCCCTTGGTAGGAGCCATTAGTGCAGGAAATTGTGTGGTTTTGAAAACATCGCCATCGGCACCGGCCACAGCAAAAGTCATGGATAGCATTATCAGCGCTTGCTTTTCGCCGGATTATGTTTCTATATTTCACGGCAACAGAGAGATGAACCAATTATTATTATCTCAACGTTTCGATTATATATTTTACACCGGAAGTCCGGCTGTAGGCAAAGTAGTGATGAAAGCCGCCGCCGAACACCTAACGCCTATCACCTTGGAACTGGGAGGGAAAAGTCCCTGCATCGTGGATAAAAACGCCGACATACGTACGGCATCCCGTCGCATTATGTGGGGAAAAACCATCAATGCCGGTCAAACCTGCATAGCCCCCGATTATTTATTTGTACATAAAAGCATAAAAAACACATTCATAACAGCTTTGCAAGAAGCTGTCCACATGATGTTCGGGGATAACCCCCAAGCAGCACCCGATTACCCCCGCATTGTTTCGCCTACCGCCATGCAGCGTTTAATTGGTTATATAGACAAAGGAAATATCGTTTTCGGAGGAAGATACGATTTGGCAGACAAATACATAGAGCCCACCGTTGTTGATAACTTAACAGCAGATGCCGGACTTTTATCGGAAGAAATTTTCGGACCCATATTCCCCTTGATGACATTTGATGACATTCAAGAAGTGATAACATATATTAATGAAAGAGAAAAACCTTTAGCCCTGTATTTCTTTTCGAAAGACAAGCAAGCTGTTCATAAAATACTCGGACAAACCTCCTCGGGTGGCATATGCATTAACGATACGATCATCCATGTAGCCAACCACCGTCTACCTTTCGGCGGAGTGGGCAACAGCGGCATGGGAGCTTATCATGGCAAATACAGCTTCGACACCTTCACTCATAAAAAAGCAACGGTCGTATCGAGCTTTTCCGTCGACTTCCCCATCAAATACCCGCCCTATAAAGGAAAGTTAGATAAATTCAAACGATTTTTGTCGTAGGAATTAGACAATTACATATTTAAAAGTCACGGGTCTCGAGTATCAAGACAATGCATTGAAAAACTGAGAACTGACAACTTTTTTCTCAACTTCTTAATGGTTAAATTTTGCGGTACCGTAGACCCCCTTGAAACAAGCTTGTTTCGCAAAAAGACAGGCTTGTCTCGTTTTGAAACAAGCTTGTTTCGTTCTCCAAACAATCTTGTTTCGTTCTCCAAACAATCTTGTTTCGTTCTCCAACCAAGGCACTATTTTTCGCAAGCAAGCTTGGTTCAAGGGG
>DHTG01000009.1:3598-3902 GCA_002411545.1 Bacteroidales bacterium UBA5266
CAAGCTTGGTTCAAGGGGTATTCTAGGGCAGGAATGTATATTGTTGATATTGTAGCAATTATAATTATGTTTTCGTGCCGAAAATTAAGGAAGTCAGGGGGTGAATCTCAATCACCCCCTGACTAAACGGAATTCGCTGAAAATCAGATTATTTTTTAGGCAAAACGCTGTATAACGCATTCTTAGGCGTATTTCCGGCATTTTGTATCTAACCTTTACTATAGCAAAGGAAGGGGATAAAAGCGGCTAAAACAGCCTGAAAATGAGCCGAGAAGAATTATGAATTATAAATGGCGAATTATGA
>DHTG01000009.1:4139-10989 GCA_002411545.1 Bacteroidales bacterium UBA5266
TTCACTCTTTCCACAGGATCGCAGCAACAGTAAAGACAAACACCTCCTATTCCCCCTTCAATTCAAATTGTTTTATCACCCTATATTCAGGAGTATGCTTATTCTGACATATGCTTTCAAATAAGATAATTTCTTTTACTTCTAAGCGATGGTTAAATAAAGGAGCGTGGGCAAGGATTTGTTTCCAAAAATATTTCTTATCGTCGATGCTGTGAATGCGGGCCAAGGTGGCATGAGGAACAAAATTACCGAAAGTAGGTTTAAAGCCGAAAGCTCGCATATGTTTTTCCAATCCTTTATGTAGTTGATTGATTTCTTTAATTTTATCATCAGACCCGACCCAAATAATTCGCGGTTGATACCGGCTGCCGAAAGCCCCGATACGGTTTAAGCAAATGTCAAACGAAGCCATGGGTTTTGTAAGTTCTTCTATCTTCTGTTCGATGGCCGGTATGACATCTTCCTTCGTATCGCCGAGGAATTTTAATGTCATATGTATATTCTCCAAATCTATCCAATTAATCTTATCCAATTTAGTGGATGACCGACGTATGGCTCGGCATGCTGTGGTAAACTTTTCATCGGAAGGAATGCGAATGGCTATAAACAAACGTTTCATCAGGCAATTTTTACGTATTATTTTTTGTATCGGGTATTTTCCAATAGGCATTTTCGTCGTTATCATCCTCATCCTCTTCCCTATCCTCTTCTTCTGCAAACGGATCAGGTCTTTGAGGACCATCCTTTTTAAAATAGAAAGCTGCAATTATGCCGGCAAGGGCACCGGTGGTATGAATTTCCCATGAGATATTTTTTCCGGGGAAAAAATCGGGAAAGAAGCCCCATATAATGGCTCCATACAAAAAGGTAATGATCAACGAAAAAGCAATGGTTCTTCGTTCTCGTTTCAGCAATGCCGAGCTGATTAGAAAGAAAAACATCCCGTAAATCAAGCCGCTCGCACCGATATGATAACCGCCACGCGCAAAAAACCAACCCCAAAAGCCACTCAAGAGATAAATAAAGAAAAAAATAAACACGGCCTTTCGTTTATATAAGTAAAACAAACCAAAACCTATCACCACCAGCGAAGTAGTATTGCTGAAAATATGATCGAAATCCAAATGAATGAGAGGGGCACAGATGATTCCGATAAGCCCTTTGGCATGCAGCGGATGTATGCCCAACAAGCCTAAATCAAAGCGTATATGCTTGCCAATGATAAAGATTATCCACATGAGAGCGACAAAGGACAGCGGAAAAATAAACGCTCGGACGAGATCTTTTTTATCGGACTGTAGGTGCTTGGATGTATCGTCAATCATAAGCATCTAACGCATAAATATAACTTTTCGTTTTAAAAGGCGTAAAAATACTGTGTTTTTTATTCACCCGTATTGTCCGACATACCCTACAATTTCAATTATAGATTCTGAGCGAAACAAAGAATTTGTTGATTTTATCTAACAATAGTGATTATAAACAGTATCTTGTTAAGACAAAACAGCATCACGTTTTTTTTTGGCTTGAAATTTGTAAAGACTACAGGCTAAAAAACTACTGTTTTATTCATTAAAAATAAATTACCCTATCTTTAAACTATTGATAATGAACAGACCAAAATTAATATTTCTATTAATAATCTTCTTTTATTCAAACAATACCTACACTCAGTCGAAAGCAAAATCAACGGATTGCTTTGCAAACCTAACACGCAAAGAAAAGCAATTAAATCGTTATCTTTCCGCAGCTGAAAAAAATTTTACAGATGACTATGCCTATATTCTCTCGATTTATAATTGCAATTATATAGATTCGTCTCAAAGAAGTCATCGATTTTTACAGAAGCTGAGTCATCAAGCTACCTATGAAATCAAACGCGCTCAAAACGACACCAATATATTATGTCCGCAAATCGACAGAATGCATTTATTGTTAGGGAAAACCTATTATGGCATGCAAGATTATGAAAAGGCCATACAGGTATTTGAAACGATGATTCAACAATTTCCGCAATCCATAAGCTTAGCGGAAGCTTATCTCTACTTAGCCAAAATCAATATGTGCATGAATGAGTTTGAGGAAGCGGAAAACTATTTACAATTGTCAAAAACCTTCCTACAAAATCTCGACAGTGTTTGCGATCTATCTAAACATTGGTTGGCCACTGCCGCCGACAACTACTTACGTCAAGATGTATACATTCTGGCTATTCCACTGGTACAACAAATATTGGAAAAACAAAAAATAAGCCGATCCATACAAACAAGATTATTGTTTATTTTGGGACAAATGCATCAATACATGGGGAACGATTCGGAAGCCGTTGTTTATTTTAACCAAGTGATACAGAGGCGTTCTTCCGACATCATGCATGCATATGCTTATGTTAACAGTGATTTGTGCTGCAAACGACAACAACAAAAAATAAGCGATTCCATCCGTATAGAAGCTATTGAAAACAATTATTGCGAAGACTTCAATTTCGAACCCACTATTGTAGAGAGCATTCACGACAGCGATTTTATACATTCCATTTATCCTTACTACTTCAATGACCCGGCTACCATGTTTTTTCTCGATGAAAGTGAGTGGACCAGCGATACATTGGATGATGAATGGTACGACGATTACGATACCACCATGATATCCGATGAATTATTAGCCATTATGCTCGAAAACTGGGATTCTGTTTCCGTTCATATTCCTAAAACCGATTTTAAAAACTTTACCGACACTATCTTTTTACCTTTATTCGATCCCATTGAAGGCTATATGCTGCCCTATTTCGGAGAACTTACGTCCCGTTTCGGATGGCGACGCTATCGTTACCATTACGGCATTGACACTAAAAACCAATACGGGGAACCCATATATTGTGTTTTCGACGGAGTAGTACGTATTGCCAAACGAAGTCGTACCTATGGCAATGTACTGGTGATACGACATTCCAACGGATTGGAAACCTTTTACGCCCATTGTTCCCGCTTATTGGTAAAACAAAACCAAGAAGTCAAAGCGGGCGATATCATTGCTTTGATAGGAAGTACCGGACGATCAACGGGTCCGCACCTACATTTCGAAACACGTTATAAAGGCAATCCTTTCGATCCGGAAATTTTAATCGATTTTGAAAATAAGAAATTACGTTCCGATACACTTATCATCACCAAAGAAACGTTCAACTACCGAAACCCCTACGGACAAGGAGCCAGTAAAAGCAGTCGGAGCGGAAATGCCGTGTATCACAAGGTAAAATCCGGAGAAACACTGTCAGGCATAGCCCGTAAATACCGAACCAGTGTCTCAAGCATCAAACGCCTAAACGGATTACGCAGCGATATGATACGCGAAGGAAGAAATTTAAGGGTTAAATAGTACAATATTGCGACAGCTTTACCGTTGATAGGTTTTGTAAAAATTTGTTTCCGACGTAGATGAAATATAAATTCAATCACAAGTCCCTTTCCTTTGAAAGAGAAGAAATCACAATCAAAAAGCGATTAAAAAAACTGTTGACCTATGTGTTGATAGCCCTTTCATTTGCCGTGGTTACGATTGTTATTTACAACAACTTTTTCACCTCTCCCAAAGAAAAACGTTTGATACGCGAGTTGGAATTAACAAGCTTGAAGATAGACGCCTTAGACCGACGGGTAAACTTATTATCCAATGTTGTACGCGGCTTGGAAGAAAAAGACGATAATTTATACCGAGCTTTACTGGAAGCGGAACCTGTTAAAAACAGAAATAATTACATCGAACAATTACATATCACTTATGATTATAGCGACATTCAAAGTCATTCCAAGGCTCTGCGTGAATTGGAACGTAAAATTGATATATTAACCGCTCATTCACAAGCACAATTGTCTTCCTATAAAGAGTTATGGGAGCTTACGCAAAAAAAAGAAGCCATCTATGCCTCCATCCCTGCGATTTCGCCGGTAAAAAACCCGCAAGTCGTGTCGGGCTTTGGCATGCGTTATCATCCTATTTATAAAATTTTACGACGACATACCGGCATTGACATCATCGGTAGAAAAGGCACCCCCATTTATGCTACGGCCGATGGCGTGGTAAGCAGTGAAGAAGCAGGTGCAGGTTACGGAATTACGGTCATCATCAACCATGGCAACGGCTATAAAACACTCTATGCCCATCTGTCGAAAAAAAACGTACGTACCGGACAAAAAGTAAAAAGAGGCGAAGTAATCGGATACATGGGCAGCTCCGGACTATCGGTATCCTCACACCTTCATTATGAAGTGATGAAAAACGACACCAAAGTCAATCCCGTCCATTATTTCTTTGCCGATTTAACCCCCGAAGAATACAATCAAATCTTAGAAGAAGCATCTAAAATCAACCAATCCTTATCGTAATAATCACTATCTTTGCATGGCAATACGAAAATAAATCATGGGCTTATTTTTCCAAAATAAAAAAGAATATACCTCACAATCCATATCGAAAGCTGCTTGGTTGAAATTCAAAAAAAACCGCCAAGGAATGTTTTTGTTGCTATTTGTAGTCTTTATAGCCTTATGTGCTATTTTAGGCTACCTCATCACCCCAGACAGCACCCCTTATGCCAACGAACAATTGCTCGAAATCCGTTTGCAAAAACCCGGAAGCAGCACCCGACTGTTGCTGATTCGAAAAAATCAAGCGATAAAGAAAAATAATGCTTTTCATAAAATGTTGTTCGGACAAACCAATCCCTATCGTATGCTTCCCTTATCATCCTATCGGTTTCATAAGGACTCCATCATCATAGAACGACTCCATGAAACACCCCCTTATAACATCTCTGCTTATTCCCTGGCAGAAATCGTTTATCCCGTTAAAAGCCAAACTCATATCCTATCCGACGGTCGTTATTTGCACTTTACCGACATATACAATCAATCACACAGCATTTCCATTCAAGCCCTGCAAACACAGATAGAAAAAGAACATATCATCACAAAAAAACATCTTTTAGGCACCGATCGTTACGGGCGCGATGTATTGAGTCAGCTCATAATCGGAGCCAGAGTCAGCCTGTCTGTAGGTTTTATTTCGGTCTCCATTGCCTTGCTCATCGGTGTGTTTTTAGGCGCTGTAGCCGGATATTTCCGAGGCTGGATTGACGATATTATCATGTGGTTTATCAACGTAGTATGGTCCATTCCTACCCTTCTGTTGGTGATTGCCATTAGCTTTGCCTTAGGAGCCGGTTTTTGGCAAATATTTGTAGCGATAGGCCTAACCATGTGGGTCGATATCGCCCGTGTAGTAAGAGGACAAGTGATCAGCTTGCGCGAAAAGGAGTTTGTAGAAGCATCAAAAGCTATGGGATTTAACCATCTTACAATTATCTTTAAACACATCATACCAAATATCTCAGGTACTATTATCGTGATTGCCGCCTCTAATTTTGCTTCCGCCATTTTAACCGAAGCCGGATTGAGCTTTCTAGGGATAGGCGTTCAACCTCCCATGCCTTCCTGGGGCAGTATGATCAAAGAAAACTACGGCTATATCATTCTCGATTATGCTTATTTGGCCATTATTCCGGGGATAGCCATTATGTTGCTGGTGTTGGCGTTTATGCTTTTAGGCAATACCATCAGAGATGTAATGGACGTTAAAGAAAACTAAATCCCTACCCTACGTTAAGCCTTCAAGCTACATACTTCTATAAACATCCGATGGATAGGTTTGTTTTTTATTCACTAATTGATAGAATTCAGTAACTTTTTATTCTATTTTTCGTTAAATAGATGTAATTAATACTATTAATGGGAAAAAGAAGTTTTGTTATTTTAATGAAATTAATACTATGGGTAAGCATTACCCTTGTATCTTTATTATTGATAGCATGCATATTATTCTCCTTTCCTTCCATACAAACGAAAACAGCACAAAAAATTGCGCAACATTTGTCGAAACAAATGAACACCCATGTGGGGATTGAAACATTTCGCATCACTTGGAATTTAGACATCCAGGCAAAGGGCGTCGTCTTAAAAGACCTCCACGGCAATAATCTCATTGCAGCAAAAGAATGCAGTTGCGATTTTCCAAGCTACGACAAACAACGTAAACAACTCAACATTTCGAACATACACGCTAAAGATGCGGAAGTTTTTCTGGCTATCTATGAAAACGAAGAGGATATCAATCTGCGTTTTTTTACTGATTTTCTCAAACCGGAAGAACCATCCGATGTGTCGACCCGTATTTCCTTAAAAAACATCCAAATTCACAATGGAAAATTTACCTTTTATAACGAAGCAAATCTTGACGAAACCTATAAAGGGCATTGGAATTATAGCAATATTGTATTGAATGATATTGATTTGAAAATGGAAGAACTGTTGATTATCAATGACAGTTTACGCTTTAACATCAAAGAACTGTCGTGTAAAGAACGTTCCGGCTTTCATATCACTGCATTCAAAGGAAATTTACGCATCAGCAGTTCCGGTATATATTGCCAAAACACCGTTTTCACAACAGCCGAGCATTCCCACATAGCGCTGGATTTCGGATTTAAATACAATGATTACATCGATTTTCAAGACT
Source organism: Bacteroidales bacterium UBA5266 (assembly GCA_002411545.1). Taxonomy (GTDB): domain Bacteria; phylum Bacteroidota; class Bacteroidia; order Bacteroidales; family WCHB1-69; genus UBA5266. Next base: position 10,713 of record DHTG01000009.1, read on the forward strand.
TTAACAATAAAATTGCTTTTGATTGCCAAGTATATCCTTCGAGTATATCCTTATTGGATTTAGTATATTTCGTTCCTGCCTTTAAAGGCATGAATCACATGCTAAAGGGTGAAATAATGAAAGTGGAAGGATGTCTTTCCGATATGCACATTGAAGCCGCATCATTGAAGCTCGATGCCGACAACGAAATCTTGACTGACATATCCATCAAAGGATTACCCGACATCAAAGAAACATTGATAAGCGCTAATATCCGTTCCTTGCGAATAAGACCCGA
>DHTG01000009.1:11248-22732 GCA_002411545.1 Bacteroidales bacterium UBA5266
AACGACTTTATCGCTTCGGCCGACATAAAAACTCCCATGGGTAACATAAGTTTGCACGATTGCTCCCTTAACACAAAAGCCGAAGATTTACACTACAAAGGAAATTTTATCATTACTGATTTTCAACTTAATAAACTTATTGATTACAAAGACATCGGAGCTGTTACAGCCAGCGGATACGTGGATGGAAAGGCGCAAGATATCGAATCGGCTTTCGTAACGATCTCTTCCATCACATTCAAACAAAGCTTAGTTACCGACATCGAAATCAGTGGCAATTTTCATCAAAAACAGCTGTCATTCAGCCTTATTAGTGATGATAAGCTGTTGAAATCAGCCATTAATGGCATGATAAATTTTAATCGCGAAGAAACCGAATACACCTTGGCCGCAAATATAGACACACTTAATATCAGTAAATTAAATCTATTCCGCAGCGATTCGAATGCCATTGCTTCCGCAGCGGAGATAAAAATAGATTTAATCGGAAATAAACTCGAAAACTTCAAGGGAAAAGTAGAAATCATAAATCTGTCTTATCAAGAAAACGACAAAACATTCCCTCTTGATGATATACGATTAAGTATTAATGCCTTTGACTCTACTTCCAAAGAAATTCATCTTAATTCCTCTTCCTTATCCATCCATGCCAAAGGAGATTTCACCTATGAAGATATAGTTCCTGTGGTTCAAAACGAATTACACAACTATTTACCCCACGCTATTCCCAAATCAAACAAAAGCATTCGGGATTCCATGCAAAACATCGATTTAGAAATAAATATGCTGGGTTCTATTCCCCTCTTTGAACTCTATTTTCCTCAACTGGTAGCTAAAGAAGGATTACACCTGAAAACCAATATAAACTCACAAAGAAACTACCTAAAACTCTCGGCAAACATTCCCTTATTGGTAGCGGGTCAACAAAAATTTCAATCTATCAACCTACAATCAAACAACATATCCGATCAATTATTTCTGAGCCTGGATTGTGATTCTTATTGGATGTCGAACGACACTTTGCCTTTTTTGGAAAACATACACCTCCGCAGTAGAAGTAAAAACGACACCATCGCATTCACTGTTTTAGCCGGCAGAAATACAAGCGGAACCATTAAAGACGTATTCTTTCAAGGGAATCTTGGATTTATGGACAAGAAAGAACTATTCTGCTACATTCACAAGGGATCCCTTGTCATAGATACGAGTAAGTATCTCTTGGACGATTTTAATTATGCTCACTTTAGTAAAGACAGCATTTATATAAAAAATCTCGGTTTTCGTGCCGAAAAAAAACGCATCAACATACAAGGGGCGCTCTCCTCCCTACACAATACTACACTATATGCAAACTTCACCGACATTCCCTTGGAACAATTTGATGTACTCTTCAAAAAATTCATGATCGACTTAGGAGGGAATGCTACCGGTAAAGCTTCGATTATCAGCAATCAATTCGGATATAATGTCATTTCGAATTTCGAAGTCTTGCAATTCACTTTCAACCATGTGTTATTGGGTACTTTTCAAGGAAAAACCATATGGCATAACGACAACAAACGCTTATTGATCAATGCTTCGGTCATACCCGACCATTTCGAATCGCAAGACTTGAGTTTACATGTTTACGGTTATTTTGACCCTATCACAAAAACCATTGATTTAAATGGCGATATTCAAGAATTTAACATCAAAATTCTGGAACCTTACCTGGCATTCTTCAGCTCTAAAGTAGAAGGAATAGGCACCGGCTATCTGAGTTTTTCGGGACCGATAAAAAATCCTTCCTTGAGAGGAAACATTCATTTGGCAAACGGAGTATTAGGAATCGATTTTCTTCATACCGAATATTATCTCAATCATTGCAACATAGGTTTTATCGACACAGGTTTCATTTTCGAAAACATAAGGTTTGAAGATGTACATAAAAACCAGGGAACCGTAAACGGTATCATCACCCATGAATTTCTAAAAAAGTGGAAGGTGGATTTAGACATCAACACCAATCGCATGTTAGTGTTAAACACCCAATCCAAAGACAATGATTTATTTTTCGGAAGAGCTTTTGCCAGCGGCGATGTTAGCATTAAAACCCAGGATGAAGTTACTTGGATAACTACCCACATGAAAACGGAACGTCCAACCAACCTTACCGTTAAAATGGATTGGAACACTTCCGTCAAAGAAAACAAATTCATTGTTTTTGAAAAAGAAAATATCAGCATAAATCTTGCTGACACACAAGCCATAACAGCTCCAACAACCTCTTCATTAGGCGTATCCTTAGGCATTACCGCCACTCCCGATGCTCATGTCAGAATAGAACTCGATCCATCCATCGGGGGTGTTATTTCAGGAACGGGAAGTGGGAGTTTGCGCTTGGATTTAACACCGGATGATAAGTTTCAAATGTTTGGCACCTACATCCTAAATAACGGTTCTTTTGAATTGAATTTAGGAGATATTTTAGCCCGTAATTTTACCCTTGAAAAAGGAGGCACCGTTACCTGGAACGGCGAACCGGCGGATGGTCAAATTGCGGTGAAAGCGGTATATCCTACCCGAGTTTCTATCAGTGAACTGTTGACCGATAATCAAACAACGACAACCAATCGTCCCATACCCGTAAAGAGTATTTTGTATTTAAATGGCAATATTTTAAACCCTGAATTTAACTTTGGTATTGAATTGGCCGACGACGTAGATGAAAACCTAAAAACATTGGTATTTAATGCTATCGACACTAGTGACCGCAAGGAAATGGTGAGTCAAACTTTTTCCGTTTTGTTATTAGGTCGATTTGAAGCCAGCGACATCAACAACACTACCATGAATCTCGGTTTGGGCTATTCCCTGAGTGAATTGGCTTCGCATCATCTAAACAAATGGATGTCGACCATTACCGAGAACGTCAATCTCGGCTTTTCTTACCGTCCCGGCGACGGGGGCGGTACCGCTGACGGATACAATGTTCAAGTATCTACCAATCTTTTAGATAATCGTTTAGTCATACAAGGAAGTTTGGATATTTATGACGACCATAACCAAAGTGTACAAACCGACAAACAAGCCGTAGCCGGAAATGTGGTCGGAGATATCATCGTTGAATACAAACTCACCAAAGACGGATCGCTGAGAATCAAAGCTTTTAACCTGGCCAATTATTACGACATCCTCCAATCATCCTCCATGGCCCCCTACTCCCAAGGATTAGGCATCTCCTATATCAAACATTTTAATACCCTCAGAGAGTTATTTGTTTCAAAAAAGAAATGGTATAAATAACATCTGTATTTATCATAAAATGAGATATACAAATTTCCTACGCTATCTCGATATTTGTATCTTTTTTCTTATTATCCCTTTCTCCGTATAGATTTTCATAAAGTAAATCCCCCCATGCAAAGCACTTACATCAATGCTTGCTTGATTTTGATTAACAACTTTATGCATAACCTCCTTTCCCGTTACATCATAGATTATCACCTCTTTGATGATATAATTTCCATATTCCATACTTAATTGCGTAGCGGCGGGATTGGGGTAGACTATTAAAGTGTTACCTTCGTCCATGTCCACAATAGAATTAACATATTCGAAAATGGCTGTAAAAGAAGTATCGGCATGCACTTTTATTGTCCTCGGATTATCCGTATTCCCGTCATTCCATTTAAGAAAGCGATAATTTGTATCCGGAAGGGCAGTCAATGTTGCATTATTTTCTTCACAATCGACAGGCGTTGCCTTTACACGACCCCACACACTGTTATTTGATTGAACATTCACCGTAAAATCAAATAAAGCTTCCTCTATATGGGCAAACTTATTCCATAGGGTATCTGCTTCATACAATCCCTTGCTGTTGCACGGCACGTAAACCACTGTATTTTTTTTTGGTTGAAGAGGTGAATGCACTGTTTAAAATAAAAGGAGGAGATATGGATTTAATAATTATCTCTTGTAAAGAAGAAGAATAAAAAGCAACTCCGCCTATATACTCTATGGAACTCCCAATAATAATTTTTTCTATTCCTGATCCCAAAAAAGCAGATTCTCCAATTGTCCTAATGGAATCGCCTATGCTAACCGAAGTAATATTTTTACAATCAGAAAACGCAAAAATCCCTATAAATCTTATTTTCTCCGGAATGTTTAAATGACCATGAAGTTTTTCACAACCTGAAAACGCTAAATTATCTATTATTTCAATCGATTCGCCTATAATTAACGTCTCCAGATTAACACAATATCCAAAAGCAAGTTCGCCAATGTCTTTAACCGAATAACCGATTACAACCGATCTTACATTCGAACATAAAGCAAATGCAGAAGGGTAAATTTTTAAGACCGCATCCGGAACTATCACCGTATCCAAGCCTTCACACGCATAAAAAGCTTCATGTCCAATATATTTTAAAGCAATTGGAAATATCAATTTTCCTTTCAAACCCAAACAACCTTTAAAAGCTTCATCTTCTATGATAGTTATAGAATCCCCGAATAAAACGGAGGTTACATTGTTACATTTATAAAACGCACCCGCCCGGATAATTTTTACCTGATTTGGGATAGTTACTTCTCCTCCTTTACCCGGGGGAAACACACACAAGGTATCCATGCTATAATCGTATAAAATCCCATCCACCGATTTATAAAACCTATTCTGCTCCGCAACATCTATTGACAATAAACTCGTACATTCCTGAAAGGGAAATAAGTATTTTATAGCTTCCACATTTTCGGGAATGGTAATGGAACTTAAGCCCGAACAACGTCCGAAGGCCCACTCAGCTATATATTTTAAGGTCGAAGGTAAATAAACAGTTGTTAATTTATCACATTCCCAAAAAGCAGCATAACCGATACCCTCAACCGTATAAGTTATATTTCCATAGGAAACCGTATCGGGAATTGTCAAAACTCCTTGCGGAAAATTTGTATAAATAGGGTATTCATCATTTTGTGAAACCACTTCTACCGTATAAGGAGCAATGCTTGAAGTTATCTTATAATAAATAGTCTGTCCTTGATGTACCGCACTGAAATCATATGCTTGTATATGATTTATCAGAAACATCCCAATAACAATTAATAAAATATGTCTCTTCGTTTTCATGGTATTAATATTAAATAAAAATATGATTGATTAGGGTTCGTTAAACCATTTCATGGCACGAACATGTAATTGGTAATAAAATTGATACTCCTGAAAATAAATCTCTCCGAAATATAAATAAAAGCTACAGGCAAAATAATAATTAAAGTCCCCATAAGGACCGGGCACTTCGGTCGATGTCCAATAACCACTACTTTCAGGGCTCAAATAGTCGGTATTGAACAAAGTTCCACCTATTTTTATTAATACCACATTAAACAAATCCACGTTTACCAATACATTCAACATTTCATATTTAGCCGGGAAATACCATCCTTCGCCTTTATCGGCACACCATTTGGCCGCTTCTATCCGTTCTTTAAACAAATACTGCGATGTATCGGAGCGTAATGCCATATGAATGGACGTATTTACCCGACCATCTACAGAGTCGAAAGCATAAGTAGGATATCCTATGGTAGCATACATTAATCCGAGATATTCATCCGAACCATTTCCGGATTGATCGATAGAAATCATTTTTCCATAAATTCCATAAGGTTTTCCATTTTCATAAAACAACGTATCTGCAATCCAACAAACAATCCCTTCCGCTTCGCCTTTGGTGTCATAATACACATCGCCTACACTATATCCCATAGGAAATTGGAAAACATAAACTTCATCATTCCCTTGTTGCACTGCCGTGAGTTGTTTTTGTCTTTTCTCTCCCTCATAGGTTGTGTAAGCTATATATTTCATAGTATCCCCGCTTACAAACATTTTGTCGGTATTTGCTTTTTGTGTTTGTTGAGGAAGACGCAACGGATTTGTATTTGTATAAACAATCTTAGCATAATCGCCTTTTTCTTTGGCCAATAATTTAATGCGTTGAATTCCTTGTGATGATTTAACCTCCAAAACATACATTTGAACCACCTCAACGCCAATGGTAAATGCATGTATTCCTTCGGTCAAGGAACCGGCATACAGGGCATGTTTTCTTCCCTTAAGATCAAATAAGGTCAATACAATATAATCCTCGTGGATGAGTTACACCTTTACTTCTGTTGTTCCAAGAAACGGATTGGGCGTATTTTGAAACAAACGATAGCCTGAATTTTCCGTTTGTACGACACCAACACTATTGACCATTTGCAATACCGTATCAGGATAATAAATCGTTTCTTCCCATCCACGCGTTACATTTATCACTTTCACACTATCTAAAGCTTGAAAACTATTATCTTGCATTTTGGCCGTAAAACGCAAATTTACGTAATTCTGTGCCATACTTGCGTTTATAGTGATTACTATGCTTAACAAATAAAAAATATATTTCATGCTAATTCCTATTTTTAATTTATTTTACAATCCCTTCATATATGAGTTCGATTGATAATTTGTTTATTAGAATACTTATCTTTGTTTAATTATTTTTTTTCCCGGGCAAGCCCGCTTTATATAAGTCAATACTTCCCATACATAGTTAGCATTCAACTTATGTATAAATAAAAAGCTATATACATAACTTAACATAATATTTCGATCTTTAAGGGAAGACAGTGTTACACAAAATAAGGATATCAATCGATACATTATATAGGGGAAAAGCATAATAATGTGCTTTTTACATAGGGATTTGCTTACTATTTTTACAAAAGCATTCATCAATTACTCATATATTTTACAGTGCAAAGATACATTATTTCATTAATGATTTCGCAAAATCGTAAAATAATTTTCTATATTCTTATTCTTCAGAGAAATAATTTTCACAAATTCTAAAAATCTTCAAGGGATGGATTTTCGAATGCTTTATTATGGCTTAATCTTCCGAAATTTCTTCTACAATGTCACGGTATTGTGTATACACATTGGCACGTGATATAAAACCGTAATATTTCCCGTCTGCATCTATCACCGGCATATTATAATAGCCCGATTTTTTAAATTTTTTCACCACCGACATCATGGATTCTTCGGGATTAATATTAATTTCAGGTTTATACATATAGTCTTTGATAGATGTCGTATACATGTCGGGATTAAAAATAAGTTTTCTGATATCATCCAATAGAATCACACCGTAAAACAAGCTGTGTTGGTCAACGACGGGAAACACATTGCGATTTGAATCTTGAATCAAGAGGGTAATATCTTTGATGGTAGCATGAGGCGGAATAGTTTTAAAATCGTCTTCTATCATACTCATTACATTTATTTTACTTAACGCATGTTTGTTTTTATCGTGCGTTATCAAATCTCCTTGCAGGGCAAGCGATTTGGTATAAATAGAGTATTTTTCAAAGGGATAAAAAACGATGTATGAAATAACGGTTGTAATAATCAAAGGAATAAACAATTGATATCCCCTAGAGACTTCGGCAATTAAGAATATGGCCGTTAAAGGAGCTTTCATCACACTACCCATCAATCCGGCCATGCCGGCAAGGGTGAAATTGATGACCGATAATTCCATGCCGAAAAAGACATTAAAAATCGAAACAATAAAAAAGCCGGCTATACCGCCTATAAATAATAAAGGGGCAAAAACGCCGCCTACTCCTCCGGCTACTCCGGTAAATGCTGTGGCTAAAGGCTTAAATAACAACAAAGCGAGTATAAAAATCAAATACGTATAATCATTGTATTTAAAAATATACAACGGACTGTTATAAAATATGCTGTCGCTTCTACCAACCAAGATATCAGCGATGGAATCGTAGCCTTCGCCGAAAAAGGAAGGAAACATAAAAATCAAGCCACTCAGCACTACGCCTCCTATGGCTGTTTTTAACCATTTCTTCTTTATCAACGTAAAACGATGCTCAATAGATTGGGTTGTTCGCATAAAATATACGGATAATAATCCGGCAAATAATCCCAACAAAGCGTAAAAGGGTAAATTCCCTAATTCAAAATCCGGAACAGAATGTATTGCATTAAACATCACGCTTTTCCCTAAAAAGAAATAGGAGAGCAAAGTTCCTGTAACGGCCGATATCAATAAGGGGAGCAAAGATTGTGAGGTTAAATCCAACATCAAGACTTCGATAGCGAAAATGATAGCGGCAATGGGTGCATTAAAGATAGCGGCAATAGCCCCCGTGGAGCCACAAGCCGTAAGCAATATCACCGATTTGTTTTTCAGATGAAAAAAACCGCCTAATTGCGACCCTATGGCCGAACCGGTTAAACATATGGGTGCTTCTAAACCCACCGACCCACCGAAGCCTACGGTTAGGGTACTGGTTAATACCGATGAATAAGTATGATGAAGTTTTAACTTGCCGTTTTTGCGCGATATGGCATATAACACTTTGCTTACTCCGTGACTTAAATCATCTTTGATAAAGAAACGAATGATTAATACCGTTAGTACTATCCCTATAATTGGAAAGGCCAAATACAAATAGTTAAAATCAGTTTCCGGAAAAGCCCGTTGCAAGGACTGATGGGTGAAATGCACCATGTTTTTAAGTACAATAGCCGCCATAGCTGCAATACTTCCCACAAAAACACTTAATATCAATACGGTATTTTGTTCCGATAAATTAGCTACGCGCCACTGCCTTACTTTATGTTGTATTGCCTCAAATGTCATAATCTTGAAATGAATATTGCAAAGAAAATACTAAAACCCAGGCATCCTGGTCCTCTTGAAAAGAAACTTTTAGTTCGTTCGATTTAAATTTCTCGATACGATAGGTCCTTTCTACTTCTCGATATGCATCACTAAATGTTACCGTTAAATAATCGTTCTTCGCATCCAAAGACCAATTACCGCTGCTTTTATAAACAACAGAATTTCGATAATAATTTATCAATAATATTTTGGATCGATAAAAAGTCCAACTACTTAAAAGCGATTCAACTTCTCCGGGCGATGCATCGGAGATTTCATTGCCGTTTTTAGAAATACTACTTAATTGCCATATACCCCGAATTTTATCTTCCGGCTTGGCACAGCTTGCCAGGAATAGAATCAAAAACAACCAACAAACAATATATTTCTTCTTCATCATAGATAAATAAGCCTATGTCTACGCACAAATATCCAACAATTTTTCATGTCGACAAAAGTATAAATTTTATGTTAATAATAAATCAGATTTTCTCATTAAATAAAAATCTTTTAGATAAATCGACCCGTGCCGTTGGACCTTTACTCTGTGACAAGGAAAAATGTTAATAAAAAAACATAAAATATTCGAACTTTTTGCGCTCACTTGCGTATACATAATATCATTATAATAATTATTAACCTGTTGTAATTCGTTATATGAATATTAGCGAAGAAGTCATCAAAGCAAGCTCCGTGCTTACCAAAGGAGGCGTAATAATATATCCCACGGACACTATTTGGGGCTTGGGATGTGATGCCATGAATAGCAAAGCCATAGAAAAAATCATGACCATCAAAAAACGCCCTGTACATAAAAGCTTATTGATACTTTTAGATAATGCCGAAAAACTACCCTACTATGTAGAAAGCATGCCGGCCATAGCCTGGGATTTAATCAACCAGACCTCGCGTCCGACAACATTTATCTACCCCAAAGTCAAAAACCTCCCCAAAGCACTCATAGCCGCCGATGGTTCCGTAGCCATCCGCATTACGAATCATGATTTTTGCAAACGACTGATACGATTATTCGGTAATCCCATCGTTTCCACCTCGGTGAATATTTACGGACAAGAACCTGCCTTATGTTTTCAGGATATAAAAAAAGAAATCATCGAACAAGTGGATTATGTAGTCAATCCTCACGTTTCGGTTGTCTGCGATTCCAAACCATCGACCATCATTCGTTTTTTAGACGACTATAGTTTTGAAATCATTCGCGATTAGGATAAGCCGTACCAAGCCTTGACTTGACGCAGCCTTATGAGCATAAATATTTGATAAAATTATGATAATTTCAACAAACGGATTGAAAAAATATATACTTTTGCGAAGTTATAAAATTCAAATAATATAATACGTGACGAAATGAAAATATTAGATAATCTAAAGTACACTAAAGATCATGAATGGATAAGAGTGGAAGGTAATGAAGCATTTATCGGTATCAGTGATTTTGCTCAACATGAACTTGGCGACATCGTATTTGTCGACATTCCAAGCGTAGGCGACACCTTGGATAAAGAAGACAGCTTTGGCTCGATTGAAGCAGTTAAAACAGTTTCTGATTTGTTTATGCCCGTTGGTGGTGAAATTTTGGAATTTAACGAAGCATTGGAAGCCGATCCCGCCATTATCAACAACGACCCCTATGGCGAAGGTTGGATCGTTAAAATACGTGTAACAAATTCGGATGAACTCAATGAACTATTGGATGCTGCCGCTTATAAAACTCAAATAGGATTATAATCTCCATTATCATAAAAAGAAATACCGGTTTTTAAGCCGGTATTTTTTTTATTTTCTTCGATAAAAAGACTTAGGTATATATTCAAATTTTGGCAAGGGTTTATCGGGATTGCGTCCAAATACCCCTTGTTTGAAATACCATTTCCCATCTTTTTCTATAAATCCATCGTTCAAACTTGATTCTCCTACACGGTATTGCGGTATGTCGGGTAGGGTTTCGCTCATCGGTATCAAACGATCAAAAATGATCATAGGAGCATACAATGTATCGACTTCATAACGCCGTGTACGACGATTTATTTTTTTTGATCGTTCAGTATAACCTTGCTTCTCATAACGTAAATTCAATGACGAATTTTTAGCATACTCAAAAATAATGCGAGCAGGTTTGCTTTTACCATAGGACCTAAATATCATCGCCCCAAAAAAAGGATAACCCCTATTGTTAAAACTTAATACATCGATCACTTTATACTGTGAAAATATATTTCCTCCGTTCCATCCCAATAAAATATAATAGGTTTTTTGATAAGTTTCAGTCTTGATAATTTGATAATAAACAGCTCCAAACCAGGACAAATAATCCAACCTTTTTGACTCCGGCATGACAAGTTGTTTCCATTTATCAATCAAAGGATAAATCATATAGCGCTTTTTTGATTCATTATACGCTTGTATATACCCAAAATGATCATAAAAACCATCATCATCGATTAAATACCAGGTAAACAACCGGACTTTCTTATCCGGTGATGTAAGTACCGATATGGTTTTCAAGGAATCAAAAGGATATTGGATGGAATTACGTTGACCCAATACCTCTTCCAATAGATATAACAATCCTTCATTCTTTTGATACTTAATAATCGTATTTTTCTCCAATAATATTTCCTTATGAAGTTTCACGAGTGTGTCTTCGAAAGCTTTAAACATTTCTTTTCGTTGAGAATAAGAAAATTGTATAAAGAAAATACTACCGACAATGAAAATAAAAATTTTTTTCATAAAAAAA
>DHTG01000085.1:0-19192 GCA_002411545.1 Bacteroidales bacterium UBA5266
TTTTTGGCTTTGCTTGTAATCTGTATATAACAGCATGTTTTGTCAACATTTTCTATGGCTTTTCCGTGTGCCATCTCAATTTTCATTACTTGCCAGGCGTAAGTCAATACCTCACTTACGACTCTCTTATCAATCTTCGACAATTTATTGACCTTATCGCATAACTCATTAAAATCTGTTTTACCCGTAATGATGGTTTTAGCATAATAAAGTGTTTCACCTTCCTTGCTTAAAGAATTTTTACTTTGTGTGATTTTGTAAAATATCATGACTAAATAATTAAAAATTAAGAATTAAATATATGCAAAAATTTGGCGGTACCGTAGACCCCCTTGAAACAAGTTAGGTTCAAAAAAATACCGCCTTGGTTTGCTTTTGAACCAAGCTTGGTTTGCGCGTGAACCAAGCTTGGTTGGAACTCCAACCAAGGCACTATTTTACGCAAGCAAGCTTGGTTCAAGGGGCATTCTGGTACCGTTGTAAAATATTGATAATAAAGATGATATATAAAGGTTTTCATTATAAAAATAATTGTTTAAACAATGAAATTGATAATAATTTAATTAAAAAGAACCGATAGAAGTCGGTATGCTACCGGTTCTTGTGAAAAAAATGTTAAGGAGTTTCGTCAGGTTTTACTTTAACGTACTCTAAGTTCTTTAACATTTTTTCCATGGACTTTCCGGGGGTAAAAACTATAGAAGAGTTTTTGATAATTTGAGAAGTCACATCCTCTTCGTTTTCAACCCCCTCGCTGTGACAACTTAAACGGAAGTGTGCAAAATTTCCTAAATGGAGATTTCCTCCGCATTCAAGTTCCAGGTTCATGTAGGTCTCAAGCGCATCCAGCACCGCCAGCACATCGGTTCTGCTAACCGTTGTTGCCAACGAAATTAAGGTCGCTAACTTGTCAAAATCCACTACTCCTGATTGTACAATTTGGGCGTAATACTTTTTTACGCCGCCGCCCGGTACGCCGGGTTCTGCCTTTAAGACAGACTTGAATTTTACAGCCATAGCATTAAAAATTTAAAAGGTTAAAAATAGGATTAATTATATGCCTAAGCCTCGTTAAAGACAGAGGCGAGATTTTACTATCGGTTATTCTTTTATTTGTGTACATGTTTAGCGTTTTTTTTATAGTTTGAGCCGTTTTATAGGTTTATATACTTTGTGCGTTTGCTATGATAAATACTGCTTATTTCGCTATATTGTATAAAATTCGAAATATATTTCTATGGAATATTATTAAAATGATTTTTTGCTAAATTAATTTTAGTTTATATATACATCCATTCAAAATATAGTCAATTTTAATATCTTTTATGCCATATAAAACGCAGGAAAATGTATAGTATTGTATAAAAATATGAGAAAAAATAAAAAAAGTAAGAATAACAGTAAAATATACACCGATATATTTTAATAATATTAAATTATTTTAACATATAACCACAGAAAAAGAAAAAATAACAAAACGAACGTTGTAACTGAAGGAAAATTAAATAATAACTAAGAGGGGAGAATTTAAAGAATTTTAACAAATAGGAAGGAGAAATTCAATTAAAAAGAAAAAAGAAAACTTAAAAAATGAAGCCGCAAGTTGCAGGTCGCAAGATAACGCCCAGATAAACAGATAACTGAAAGCTGAAAACTGAACACGTGATTCAATGCCGCAAAAGGCCGAAAACTGACAACTGACAGATGATAGTATTTTACAACTACTACATAATGAATGAAATACAAAATAATTATTAAAAATTCAAGTTTTGTGTTTTAAATAACAAATATTTTGTATTTTTGCCAGAAATTGAAAAGGCTATTATCAAAAAGTAAAACATAAAAACAAAAAATTATGATTTTGGAATATAGAATAGTGAAAGAAGACAGTCCCCTGTATTCGGAGGGTGAAAAGATTGAACGAATTAAAATTGTTTTTCAGGCAGAAGATCACAAGAATGAATTTCTCAAAGGAATAGAAAAAGAATATGGCATATCGCCGGAAATAACGAAAGATGTTTTAGATTCGTTAAAAAAACTCACAAGTCAAGATTTTTGTATATCCATTCCCGGTCTAGGGACAATTGTTCCTCTTGTCCAAAAGGTAAAAATGCCGGGAAGAAAAAAGGGAACATACCGCATCGTTAAAGGGAGAAGCGTCGGACTATTTAAGAATTAAGAATCAAAAAATAAATCATTAACAATTAAAAAACATTTTATTATGGGTTTGAAGTATAGAAAAGTAAAAGAAGTTAACCCCTTAGATCCTGAGGGAGAAAAAATTGAACGTTATGAAGTAATTGATCAAGGAGTAGTCGGTACGGATGAAATTGTCAAAGAAATGGAAGAAAGGTTTGGCATACCGGTGAAAAAGTCGAAAAACGTCGTGAAGTTATTAGTGAAATACATCAAAGTACGCTTGAGTCAGGGCTTACCGGCACCTATACCCACTTTTGGGACCTTCGTTCCTGTTACCAAGAAAGTGAAAGTGCCCGGCAGAAAAGGTAAAAAAGATAAAATCGTTGAAGTGAGAGAAATAGAATTTATACCGTCACCGGAGTTAGAGGAAAGATTACAAAACATTGAACTCGAGGAGGTAAAAGACGAAACCGACCCAACTGAAAACACTGATTCAACACAAGACCAATCGCAGACAAAAGAAAACCTTCCTAATCTACAAGTTCAAGTAAAATTTAAGAAATAAGTGGGAAGCCACATCCATCGTTATCATAACTCAATCCGATAAAAGCTGATCCATAAGAGTCGCCAAAAATAACATCTATTTCATGGCATTCTTCGTCATAAAAAATCGGTAGTACTGGAAGTAAAGAACTACATTGAGGGTGATTATATGAAAATTCATAAATCCTTATTTTGTGTTCTTTTTTTGATGTAGTCTCTTCAATATATTCAGTTACAGAAAAAAGACACTGATTCTTTTCTTTTATTTTTTTCTTAATGCAATAGGGAACATCTTTTCCAATCTCAACCTATTCACAAGAAAAGGGCATAAGCATAAATCCTGAAAGGAGTAAAATTATTAACTTTTTCATTTTCTGATTTTTTTAACATTATGTTGGTTTTTATTGTATGATAATTTTACTCCATTAACTTCCAAACCTCCCCGTCTCCATCTGTCCATTCCGTAATGCCTTTGCCTTTGATAATGGTTATATTAAGAGATGATTGAGGACTTTCCAAGAATACAGTATCGCCGAAAACAGCATAATTTTTTGTTGTTAACATATTTTCAACATTTTCATTTGTAATACTTGCGAGATAGTTTTCATTAGGGGATAAATATAATTCAATAACAAGATGTATATGATTAAAATAAGAATCTCCGGGGAAAGACCCTGACCCAATTTCTCCTTTTATTTCAATATCTCCGTTAGAGATAAATTTATAATATGAACCACAGGCACACTTGCAATTCCTTTCATAGGCAGTATTACTATTATCTCCATAATAAGAAATCGTTGTTATCGTTGTTTTAAGCGTATCATTTTGAGTATTACAGAAGGTAAGGACTTTCCCCTTTGAATAAGGGGAATACATTTCGACTATCGGCATAGGAAAATCCAAACAGTATTGTTTGCATCCGGTAAAATTTACTATCATTATAATAAAGAAAGATAAATGGCGTGTTTTCATATCTATTAATTTTTAATTAGTTTATACGTATATTTTTTTGCAGAGGAAGTAAATACTAATATGTATATTCCCTTACTCAATTCGGAAACCGAGAAATTAAAATAATAATTTCCGGCTGTTTGATTGTTTATATTTAATAAGGTTTTTAGTTTTGAACCGTTTACAGTATAAAGCTCCATTTTTACAAAAGCATTTTTATCCAAGGTATAAGAAACCGAAAATTCCGACTTGGCCGGATTTGGAAAAATACTGAATTGGGAAGGGTCTATCATACCCTCTTTTATATCGGTTTTATTTTCTTCGTTTTCATCTTCCTGTTGTGGAATTAGCGACATTACCACCGGGTTACTGTTACACGGCTCTATTTTGGCTTCAAAATTTCCTCCTGCAGCATGGAATCCGGGACGCAAAATAATTTCATTGCCGGCTTTTAAGCTTACATCGGCTCCGGGCTGTATTTCAAACATAGCATTGTTTCGAATACTGTAATCGGAATGATACGTTACAATATCCCCACTATGAAAAACTTCATTATGAATGAATGTAAAATTGTCAAAGCAGCCGGTGCCGTGTATATTTATAGACGGATCTCCTAATAGATTATAGGCTTTCATATACCGTTTTGTCCTGTTCCTGTTCATTACCGACCAGAAACGTTGCCAATACCGTTGCATTCCCAAATTAACAATGGCAGAAATATGATCTTCGTCTGTAAAGGCATCTCCAAATATTTTTTCTTCAATAGCTATATCACTATTAAAACATGAATTTACAGAAGATCCGAAATATGCAATCCCCCCCTTTTTTTCAGCTCGAATAAAAGACTCTCCAATGCAAGGTTCTGAATAAGCAAAATTACCCGTTATACAGGCAAAGGAAAATATAAATGGAAATATTGTATTTGTTGCCCCTTCTATATTAGATTCAAAAATGGAAAAAGACCCTCCAGCTAAAAATTGATTCATTCCTATTTTTACAAATCCATTATTATAATTTGTCATAATAAATTGATGATAATCCGGTGCAGTATACTGAACCTGAGATTTTAAATCAGGATTATAAGTTAAAATAAATAAGAGTAAGAATAATACATGTATTATTCCTTGTTTAGGATTACGTTGATACTTGTTGTGTAAAACAACCCAAATGTTAAAACAATTTTGTGCTTTCATTTTTGATATTTTTTAATTAGTATTAATGTAGTTTGTTTTGCTGCAAAAATACATTAATTTTTAAATAAATCAATATATCTTTAATTATTTTCTCATTAATTTTTTAATGCCCGGAATATGAATGAAATGGGGAAAAACCAAAGGATTAGTTTTTAAATGAAATGATATAAAAGCAATCTATAAGTTTGTAGAAAAAAATTAACTTCTAAAACCGATAATTTGCCGTACTTCGGCTATGGTTTTTCTTGCACTCTGACGTGCCTTTTCGGCTCCTTTATTCATAATTTCTTCAATATAAGAATCTTTTTCAGATAAGTCGAGGATACGTTCGCGCAGGGGATTACAAAATGCTATAATATCATCGGCTAATTGTTTTTTGAAATCGCCGTAACGTATGCTGCAGTCGGCATAGGTAGATTCAAAAAAGTGGAGTGTTTCAGGCTTTGATACGTGTTGCATTATGGTAAAAAGATTTTGTATTTCTTGCGATTTTTCCTGATTGGCTTGTGTAGGACCGGCATCGGTTTTGGCTTTCATGACTTTTTTGCGGATAATTTCCGGAGGGTCGATGAGGTAGATGGCATTTCCTTCTGATTTTCCCATTTTCAGGCTTCCGTCCAATCCCGGAATTTTTATCAGGTTTTCGCCGAAGTTATAGGCTTGGGGTTCGGTGAAATAATCGACTTTATACATACGGTTAAAACGTGCGGCAAACAAGCGGGTCATTTCAAGGTGTTGTTCTTGATCTTTTCCGACGGGAACCTTATGTGCTTTGTGTA
Source organism: Bacteroidales bacterium UBA5266 (assembly GCA_002411545.1). Taxonomy (GTDB): domain Bacteria; phylum Bacteroidota; class Bacteroidia; order Bacteroidales; family WCHB1-69; genus UBA5266. The sequence continues at coordinate 5,606 of DHTG01000085.1, forward strand.
TTAATATATCGGCAGCCATTAAAGTGGGATAAGTCAACAGACCGGCATTGACATTATCGGGTTGTTGGCGGACTTTATCTTTAAAGGAAGTACATCGTTGCAATTCACCTAAATATGCGTTCATATTTAAGAATAAGTATAATTCGATTACTTCAGGAACATCACTTTGTAGATATAAAGTAGCGATTTCGGGATTCAAACCGGCTGCTAAATATTCAATGATAACTTGTTTGGCGCTGTTTTTTATATTTGCGGAGGTGGGATGGGTGGTTAAAGCATGATAATCGGCAATAAAGAAAAAACAATGATTTTCGGATTGCATTTTCACAAAGTTCTTCAATGCTCCGAAATAATTACCCAAATGAAGGTTTCCTGTAGATCGTATGCCGCTTACAACTGTTTCCATTTTTATGTTTTTTTAGCGTTAAATTCCCGTAAACTAAATGCATTCAACAAAACGTTACGGGATAATTCCATATATTTTATTTTATTGTATTCCAAATAGTAAATCTTCTTTATATGAGCTTGTTCGATGGCAGTGAGGCACATCGGACAAGGTTTTTCGCTTAAGTATAATTCATAATCGTTTAATAAAAATACATGTTGTTGTGCCCGTGTTTTTCTAATAGCCACTACAGCAGCGTGAGCAGTTGGATCGTCTTCTTCGAGGGTTTTGCTTGTCGTGGCATAGATTTCTTTATCTTTATATACCATTACAGCTCCCGCCAACAAACAGGAATCTTTGCCCTTAGCTATTGTTATACTTTTATCGATGTAGGTATGCTTGCTGCTTAACATGCGTTTTTTTTGATTAAATCGCTGCAAAATTACATTAAAAAAACGATAAAATGAAGGGGAGATATGAAAAATAAAACGAGAATTACTTTTTAAAAACAAACGAGAATATTTTTTCGCTACTTCCTTTCCGGGTGTTTACGTAATCTTTCGCTTCCTTGGACGCTTGCTTATAAAACGTGTTATCATGTAGGAGTTTATGTAATATTAGATTTAAATCCTTTGCCTCTTGGATAGAGAATGCCGCCTGTCGGTCTATTAAATCGCAGGCCTCTTGAAAACGTTTGTAGTTGGGACCGAAAATAACCGGCAAACCATAAGTAGCTGCTTCTAAGGTATTATGTATTCCTTTTCCAAAGCCACCGCCTATATAAGCCATGCTTGCATAATGATATAGATAGCGAAGAATGCCTATTTTATCTATTATCAATACTTTAGAATCTGTTATATCTGTATCGGATGTAATTTTCGTATAAAACAAACAAGCAAATTTTGCAAATAATTCACGCATTTGTGTCAAATGTTTATCTCCTATTTCGTGAGGAACAATAATCCATTTGTAATCATAAGAATGGATGACTTTGCTGAGTATTTTTTCATCTTCGAGCCAGGTACTACCGGCTATCATAAGGGGCTTATTTGCTGAAAATCTTTCTATTATGGGATCAGATTGTTTGCTTAATGCGGCAACGGTATCAAAACGTGTATCGCCATATACTTCGCATTGATGGATGCCTATACGGTTTAACAGTAGTTTTGAAGTTTCATTTTGTGTGAAAAAATAGCTGGCTTTCGACAGTTGTTTGCGATACCATTTCGCATAAAACGAAAACAACCATTGTTTTTCACGAAAGATAGCCGATACATAATACAATGGAATGTTTCTTTTATACGCTTCCTGTATATAATTAAACCAAAATTCATACTTAATAAAGAAGATATATTCAGGATGAACGATGGAAAAAAAACGTTTTACGTTATGGGGGGTATCGTGTGGAAGATAGCACACAAGATCGGCCATGGGATAGTTTTTTCGGATTTCATAACCCGAGGGGGAAAAGAAACTTAGAAGGATTTTATAGTCAGGTTTATTTTTCTTAATCAATTCGATTAAAGTACGTCCTTGTTCAAATTCACCTAAGGAAGCACAATGAAACCAAATAATTTTATCGTTCGGTTTACAATGAGATGCCAGTGATTCAAAGCTATGTTTGCGTCCTTTCACCCAGAGCTTTGCTTTGGTGTTTACCAACGATACCACCCTAATGGCATAAGCATATATATGAATACCTATATTATATATACGGTGCATGCTTATCGGAAATAATAGGTGTTGACGTTATCTTTTTTATATAAGGGGATAATCCAACCGAATTTCAGTGCGATGATAGCATCAAAGAATGTGCGATTATCCTTTCCCATTAAATTGAAATCATAGGCACGTTGTCGTTTCGAAAAAATCTCATAAAATTCTAATCCACCATAAAAACAGGCGTATTTATTATAGGATAAGCGGGTGTAGCCTATATATTGATAGAGCGTGAGTCCAAGCGTTAAACGATCATAGCCTTTTTTATATTCTTCGCTTAATTGCAGGACCAAGTTATCGGGATTCTTAATAAAGACAAAGCGTTGCAGAACGCCTATTCCTACTTTAAGGTGTAAGCCCCCATTTCGTGCCGTTTGATTGAGGGGGAAGATTTTTCCACCTTCCACGCGGAGCGACCACGCTCTGGTATCTACTTCAATGTCGGCAGGAACCCCATTGCCGTCGATAATCAAACCGGAACTGTTGCGTATCATTGAAAATAAGGAATCAACTCCTTTTACTTTGCCGGCAAAGTAATAATTAAAACCGCTTTCCAAGGTCCAATTCGATGCTGTTTTCATACTAATATTAGTTCCTATCCCCATTAAATCGCCGCTTTCTTGGTATAAATCGGATGATTTTAGTATAAAATTATAGGAGAAATTAGCGCTTAGATATACCATAAATCCAGCAGAATCAACACGGGATAATCGTATTGGTATTTGAGAATAAGAAGATAAAATAAAGCCGAATAGCAAGACAAATAATGCTGTAAAAGGCTTCTTTTTATTAATATGTAATGTTTTTATATGCATCAAAAGGAATCATAGGTTGTGCATATAACGAAAATAAAAAAGATTTATTTTTTTACTTCCTTTTTGTTTGGTACTTTAAAATTATAGGTTAAGGATAAACCGAAATTCTCTTTAAATTGTACGTGGTCGGTAGTTAAATTTTTACCATCTCTTCCTACCATTACATTTCCATCGGCATCGTATCGATTAAAACGAATGTCATAATCATAAATAATTGCGGTATACAAAGTAGCCATTAACCATTTGGTGACAATAAAATTCCATCTCATTTCAAAATCAACATCTATATTTTGAGGATGGTTAAAATAATCGGAGAAAAGTTCTAATTTAGTATCTAAGTGAATTTTAGAATGGATATCATATTTATAAGCAATTTTCATATAGGCTCCTAAACCGGCACGTACGGTTTTTCCGGAATCAACAGAAAAACTATTAACGGTTAAAAATTCGGGGTCGAGTTTAAAGGTTGTTTTTCCGGTTACGGGTGATATAAAGAACGACCACATTTTTCGTTTGTATTCTATCCCTAAGGATGTAATTAAATAGCCGGGAGTCATAAAATTTGAGGTGAGTATGGTATCGTTTTTATATCCTTTGGTCATTTGGGTAAGATATTTTACCAAAACTCCACAATTCCAATTCCGTCCGATAATATATCCAAAATTGGTGTTAAATTCCAATTTGTCGTCGGTTTTTGTATTGATGTTTGTTTCCAAATTACGTTGTAATCCGTATGTTACATTCAAGGCATTTTCCCAAAATAATTTGTTTTTGGCATACCTCAAATAAAGGTTTCCCATACCTCTTATGGTCAAAGCGGGTACACCTCCGGCATTCCAATTAACCATAAAATCTTGCCCGAATGTAATGAGTGACGAACCTCCGAAAGTCCATATTTTTTCTTTGATGGAAGTATCGGCTTTTTGTGCTACTTCGGATGTGGAAGTGGCTATTTCTTTTACTTCCTGAGAAAAAGTATTAACTGTGAAACACATAGCAATACTTAATAACCCAAAAAATCTTTTTCTAAATTTCATGTTGTTTTGTTTTTGGAAATAATAAATAATTTAATTTTAAGCTGAAAAATATTTACAAAAATAATTTAAATTTCAATATAAGTTCATAAAAGGAGGACTTTTAACTCAAACGATTCATAGGAAGTAATAGGCTTATTGTAGAGAAACAAAATTAAGGGAGATGCCCTTTCTTCATAAATATAACTTAATTATCAGATAATTTGTGATATGCATTTTTTTAAGTTTTCGGAACGAAAGCCTCTAAAGCAATCAGCGGTTTATCGTTCCGAAAAAACAAGTATAAAAAAATTGAAATAATCAGTCTATGTTAGTTGTATTCTTTCAAAGGGATTTCTCCTTTAAGCAATAATAACACATTAAATGCCAAAGCGTTCATTTCGTCTTCTCCTGGGAAAGAGAAAATAGGACCGAGATGCCTTACTCTTTTGGATATTTTTTCTACAAATCCTTTACCGTAAGCTAACCCACCGGTAAGCAATATCGCATCTACTTTACCTTCTAAGACGGTAGAAGCGGCTCCGATTTCTTTGGCAATTTGATAGGCCATGGCCGATTCATAGAAGTCGGCTTCTTTATCGCCGGCTTTCACGCGGTTTTCAATGGCTAAGGCATCGTTTGTCCCTAAATAAGCTACAAATCCACCTTTTCCGACTATCATTTTATTCAGTTCTTCTTCGGTATATTTCCCACTAAAACAAGCTCTTATTACGTCAATTACCGGTAAGGATCCACTACGTTCGGGAGAAAAGGGCCCTTCACCGTTTAATGCTTGATTTACGTCGATCACTAAACCCTTCTCATGTACACCTACGCTTATGCCACCCCCCATATGAGCTACAATAAGATTTAATTCTTCGTATTTTTTATTGATTTGTCGGGCGTATACGCGGGCAATGGCTTTTTGGTTTAAGGCATGAAAAATGGCTTTTCGTTCAAAAGCGGGATGTCCTGCCACTTTAGCTATCGGTGTCATTTCATCCACAACGACCGGATCGGCAATGAAAGCATCGATGTGTAAGGAAGAGGCAATGTCGTCGGCAATGAGTCCCCCTAAATTACAGGCATGTTCACCGGAATAACCGATTAATAAATCATGCTTCATGGATTCATTGACTTTATAGATTCCCGATGAAATACTTTTTACTAAGCCTCCGCGTCCTATGACGTACTTAATCTCGCTTAAATTAATGTTGTTTTCTTGTAAAGTGTTTAATATAATTTCTTTCCGCCATTTGTATTGATCGGCAATACGGGCAAATTCGTGCACTTTATCCAAACTGTGTTTAATGTTTTTTGAAAACACGGGAATGATTTCTTTACTACTGTCTTGAGCTTGAGTGTCAAGCTCAATTACAGCTATTTTTGTAGATGTAGAGCCCGGATTTATGGCTAATATTTTTATTTTTTCTTGCATTTGTTTTATATTTTTATTGATTCAGGGAACAAAAGTACAAAAATATTTTATATGTCTTTATTGAAAAACAAAAATTCTAGAAACCATTGATTGAAAAAAATAAGGGAGGTAATAATAATAAAAAGCCTACGACTAAAAGGAAAAGCAAAAATTTCATTATCCATTTAATCCATAAAGCATAGGGAATGCGTGCTATGCCCAGACAACCAATCAGAACGCCTGAAGCCGGAGTAAACATATTGGTAATACCGTCACCGAATTGAAATGCCAATACCATTAATTGACGCGAGATGTTGAGCATATCGGCAAATTGCGACATGATGGGAATGGTCAAAGCCGCTTTTGCCGAACCCGACGGAATAATTAGATTGAGTAAAGTCTGAAACATATACATGCCTCCAATCGTGCCGGCTTGATTGGAGCCATCAAGGGCATTTGCCATAGTATATAAGATGGTATCAATAATTTTACCCTCTTCTAATATAATAATTATACCACCGGCTAATCCAACAATTAAGGCTGCATTCATGATGTCTTTGCATCCTTCTAAAAATAATTTGATGATTTTATCGATGGAACAATTGTAAGATAAACCGGTTAATATGCCTAAAGTGAAAAATAAAGTGGCTATTTCCATGATATACCATTGATATCCTAATACTCCTATGATAAGAAACCAAATAGTACAAAACAATAAAGTAAGTATGAAAAAATGTACACTTTTACGCAAACTGATAAACCCTATACATATAAATAAAATACTTGTGATAGGAAATAAAGGAGCTGTATAGATATGGTTGCTCATATTGATTTCGGTCAAAGGATGCAGCAATGATAAGTAAACAAATAGAGCAGATAGTAAGATCCAGACTATCCAAGCTGCTTTGGGAGTATAATGAGTGATGGTTTCGATTGATTGTTGGGAGGTTTTATTTCTCCAATATGCATCTATGGTGTAGGTAAGAGATTTTTTAGGATTCTTTTTGATTCTTCGGGCATACCATAATACAAATGCAATACTTATAAAAGTAAATATACCCCAACATAAAAAGCGGTATTCAAAACCTGAAAACATAGGAATATATGCCAATCCTTGAGCTATACCGATAGTGAAAGGATTGAAAATACCTCCGGCAAATCCAACATGGGCGGCTAAATAACACATAGCCATTCCTACTATAGAATCATAACCCATTGAAATGGATAATGGAATAAAAATAATGATAAATGCCAGTGTTTCTTCACTCATACCGAAAATAGCACCGAACAAGCTAAATAGGATCATTATACTACTAATAATAATGTTGTTTACATTAATATGTCTAAAAAACCGATAATGTTGTATTTTTTTAATGATGTGTAAAAACGACATGATTCCTATATCGATGGCTTTTGTGAAGTTCAATATCCAAAAAGCACCTCCTATCATCAAAATAAAAACGATAATATTCGAAGTTTTGACAAATCCATTAAAAAAGGCAGAAAAAACTTGCCATGTTTGTATCTGTTTATCAACACTATGGTAAGAGTTTGGAATTACAATTTCTTGATTATTACCATCAATACTTATAATTTCTCTTTTAAATTCACCCGAAGGTATTATCCATGTTAAGATTGCGGCTATGATAACCAAAAAAAACACTATTGTAAATGTATTAGGAATCTTAATATTTCTTATAGAATATCTCATTATGAAAAGGTTATTATAAAAATATTTCTATCAAAAGCAAAAAACAAGCTAATTTTAAGATGCAAAAGTATAAATTTATCCTTTAAATACCAGCGTAAGCGTAAAAAATAGTTTTCTTTTAAATTGATTTTTAATAGGATATTTACTAATGACAATTTTATTAATCAAAATAGCTTCTGTTATATAAAAAAAATGTACTTTTGCAACTCAAATTTAAAATTTAAGTTTATGAACATTGAAGAAAAAGTAATAGCAATTGTTGCTGACAAATTAGGCAGAGATGTTGCAGAAGTAACTCCTGAAAAGAGTTTTGTAAATGATCTCGGAGCAGATTCATTAGACAATGTAGAGCTATTAATGGTTTTTGAAAATGAATTCAAAATTAAAATTCCTGAAAGTGATCAGGATAAGATTGTAACCGTTGGCGATGCCATTAATTTCGTAAAACAAGCGATAGAAAAATAATTCTTTTCGTTTTTTATGAAATTAAACAGAGTTGTAATCACAGGATTAGGATCACTTACTCCTATAGGAAATAATACTTCAGATTATTGGAATAATTTACTTTTAGGAGTAAGTGGAGCTTATCCGATACAACATTTCGATGCCTCACAATTTAAAACTACCTTTGCCTGTGAGGTTAAAGATTTTAATATTTTAAATTGGCTTGAGCAGAAAGAAGCTCGTAAAATGGATTTATTCACTCATTATGCTATAGCCTGTGTAGATGAAGCTATTAAAGATTCTAAATTAGATTTATCGAACATTGATTTGGAAAAAGTCGGAGTCATATTCGGAACAGGTATGGGAGGGCATACGAGTTTATTTGAAGAAAGTGAAAAGTTTATTACCGAAGGGGGAATCGCTCCACAATTCAGTCCTTTTTTACTTACTAAAGTCATTGGAAATATTGCCGCAGGTCATATAGCTATTCGATATGGTTTTAAAGGACTAAATTACACGACCACCTCTGCTTGTGCATCTTCTGCAAATGCTATAGCCGATGCCTTTAATTACATACGATTAGGCAAAGCCAATGTGATTGTTACAGGAGGAACGGAAGCCCCGATTAACAAATTAAGTGTAGCGTGTTTTAATGCCATGATGGCTATTTCACGACGTAATGATGATCCATCCACTGCCTCACGGCCTTTTGATAAAGCGCGCGATGGATTTGTGCTGGGAGAAGGAGCCGGTAGCTTGATATTGGAGAGTTTGGAACATGCCAAAGCGAGAAATGCAACCATATATGCCGAAATTATTGGAGCAGGTATGTCGGCCGATGCCTACCACATAACATCACCTCATCCTGAAGGGAAAGGTGCTGAATTAGCCATGAAAAATGCTATAGAAGACGCAAATATACCATTAGAAGCCGTTGATCATATTAACATGCACGGAACCTCAACTCCCCAAGGCGATATTGCTGAAATAAAAGGAATAATGTCCTTATTTGGTCAACATGCCTATCAGATTAAATTAACAGCCGTTAAATCCATGATAGGGCACTTATTAGGAGCTGCCGGTGCTGTGGAGATGATAGCGACGGTTCTTACCATAAAACATAATATTATTCCACCTACTATCAATCATTTTGAACTTGATGAGGTATTTGATAAAAATTTACAATTTGTTTTTAATAAAGTACAAAAACATTCTGTTAATGTAGCTTTGTCAAATTCATTCGGTTTTGGAGGGCAAAATACTTCCTTGGTATTAAAAAAGTATGAGGATTAATTTTTTTTCGAAGAATTTGCATAAAGAAAACAAAACCCTAAAGTTATATATTAAAAATACTTTTGGGTTTATACCTAAAAATATTGATTTATACAAACAGGCATTTCTACACCGATCTCTATCTGTTGAAAATAAAGAAAATGGCCATTCTCTTAACAATGAACGCTTGGAATATTTGGGCGATGCCATTTTAGGGGCTGTTATTGCGGATTTTTTATATAAAAAATATCCTATGGCCGATGAAGGGTTTTTAACAGAATTACGTTCCCGCATTTTAAATCGCAATCAATTGAATAAACTAAGCAAGAAATTAGGATTGGATTTGTTTATTAAAACAAAAGATTGTAATTTATTTATATGTGAATCGATTATTGGCAATGCTTTCGAAGCTTTCATTGGCACTTTATATTTGGATTATGGTTATGCCTTTACTCAGAAAATAATTATTGAAAAAATAATCGTTGCTCATGTGGATATTGATGCTTTAGCTACCACGAACACCAATTATAAGGGGAAAATATTGGCTTGGTCGCAAAAAGTAAAAAATAAAATAGAATATAAACTCAGTGAAGAAATTATCATAAATAATAGAAAACAATATATTGTTCAGTTATTTATTGAAAAACAAATGATTGCGGAAGGTTGTGACTATACTATCAAAGCAGCCGAGCAAAATGCAGCTATGCATGCTTGTGAAATTTTGGAATTATAATAAGTTTATATAAATGGACTTATAAAATCTTTAAAGGAAATACCGATTGCATCTTTATCGGAAACAATAGGATTTTTAATTCCCCATGGAATACGTATATCCGCATCATTCCATAAAATAGTGTTTTCAGAATCTTTGTGGTAATAATTCGTTGTTTTATACAAAAAAACAGTATTATCTTCCAAAGCGGCAAATCCGTGAGCAAATCCTTCCGGAATCCATAACATATTATTTTGATTGGCAGATAAAGTAAGCATTACATATTTGCCGTAAGTAGGGGAGTTTTTACGAATATCAACAGCTACATCCAAGGCTAATCCTGATACAACACGTACTAATTTACCTTGTGCAAAAGGAGGAGCCTGAAAATGTAACCCTCTGATTACTCCTTTATTTGAAACAGATTGATTATCTTGAACAAAGTCATAATTCAACCCTTGTAAAGCTAGCTTATTTTTGTTAAAGGATTCGAAAAAACAGCCCCTTTTGTCTGTAAAGATTTGAGGTTGAATTAATAAAACATTAGGAATCTCTGTTTTTATTATTTCCATTCGATACAATTATTGGTTCTTGAATATCTTTTTAAAGATTCTAAATAACTTGAATTTTTTATAGTTACTAGGCTTAGTGGTTTCATTATCATAATTATAGCCATATCCGTAGCCATAACCGTATCCGTAGCCGTATCCGTAGCCATATCCGTAGCCATAACTTCCATATCCATATTTACCATAATTGTACCCACTACCATGTGAAATGTTATGGTCATTTAATACAAAGGATAAGTTTTTCACATTACAACTTTTCTTTAAATTTTCCATTGACAGAATAAATGGACGGTAAGAATACATGGAACGTAAAACATAGATAGGATAGTCAGCTATTTGTAAACTATACATGGCATCGGCTAAGATACCAATAGGCGGATTATCAATAAATATAAAATCATAATGTTGTTTTAAATCATCGATTAATTTTTTCATTTTATCCGATAAGATTAGCTCAGATGGATTTGGGGGAATGTTTCCGGCTGTAATAAAATGTAAATTTTTTAAACGGCTTTCTTTCAGACATTCTTCCCAAGTATGGGTACCGGCTAAAATATTGCTCATCCCTTTGGTGTTAGTAATGGAATGTTCTTTGTTATTAAATGCTTTATGTATTTTCGGTTTACGCATATCCAAGTCAAGAATAATAACCTTTTTTCCTGAATATGTTACAATGGCTGCTAAATTAATGCCGATAAAAGTTTTTCCTTCACCGGGAATAGTGGAAGTGATGGAAACAATTTTTGGTCCCTCTTCATTATTGATAAATTGTAGATTCGTTCTTAATTTACGCATGGCTTCAGCAATGGCCGATTTGGGATGTTTATCTACTATCATTTGTGATTCATCCAGGAAGCGTTTATCGCCATAGTTTGGCACACTACCTAAAAAGGGTATTTCCGTATAATTTGTTATATCTTCAACATCTCTGATTTCATTATAGAATAAATATTTTATAAATAAAAATCCAAATCCAAGGATGAAAGCAATGACCAAACTTATCAAAAAAGTCATACTTCGTTTAGGAGAAATAGGTAAAAGTGCTGAGCTAGCGTTCTCTAAGATGATGTAGGGTGAAGTAACACCGGCTCGTATGATGGAATATGAAATTTTTGCTTCTAATAGTTTATTGTATGAAATACTACTTACCTCTACTAAATTTTGAAGTTTTTTTAATTCCATCATGGTGGAATAATCTTGTTGTGTATATAAAGAACCTCTGTAAAGATTGATTTCTTCTATTAACCTGATTTTCTTAGTTTGAAGTTTATCGATAGTAACTTTTACCGCTTCTTGTATTAACTTTTTCTGTGTTTCAATGCTGTGATCTATTTGTTTTATTTTACCGCTATTAGGCGTATAATTATACAAAAGAGTTTGTTTTTCTATTAATAATTTCTCTAAATTCTCTAAGGTGGTATTTAAGGAACTTTGAAAGTCAGTCCCTATAATTTGCGCTAATAAAGAGTATATGTCGATTTCTTCTTTGTTTTCGATGTTTCTTTTTAACGTAATAAGAATATTTTTAAGTACTTTTTCATTTTGTTCAATAATAGCAAGTTCTTCTTCTGCTTTTTTTAATTCAGGTTGAATTTCTTCAATTTTATTTAAGAAAATTTCGATTTCATCAATGTTATGTGTCTTTTTAAAATCATCCAATTCTTTTTCTACCCTTTGCACTTCATACTCCCAAAACGTGAGTTGTTCGTCAATATAAGTTAGAATATTTGTATAACTTTCTTGTTCTTTTTTCAAGAAAAATTTTTGAAATTCATTGGTAATAGTGTTTACAATAATACTGGCTTTTTCAGGGCTTGTATGTTGCAAGGTTATGGTAAAACTACCCGATTCTTCGGGATCGGGAACTACATTTAAACTTTTGATATATCGTTGATTTTTGGAAATAGAATCCGGAATAACAACAAAATATGATAAGTTTAATTGATTTTCAATCGGTTCATTAAATTTAAGTTGGAATTTAATATCAGGAGTAGTGTATATAACATCATTATCAATATTGAACGAATAAGAATAAGCTTCATCGTTAAGCTCGTAACTAATTTTCCCTTTATTTTCAGATTGAAATAGAATATCTATATGTTTATTATATAAAAAGGGATTAATTTCGAGCACCTTTATTTCAAAAGGCCTGTTTGGAAAATATTCAACTTCTCTGATAATTTTTCTTCGATGGTAATTCACATCTAAAGGCATATTATCTAAAACCTGATTCAAAAAGATGGGAGAAGTAATTAAATTTATACTTTTCAAAATATCATTCGATCCCATTCTGGTAGAAGGGACACCACTAAAGGCTTTTTTAAGAATATCTTCGTTGTTTTTTCGATCTTCTTGTATAACTGCCTTTGCTTGATACATATTGGGAGTAAAACGAAGGTATAAAAAAGCCGAAGCTAAAGCTATAATAATTAAGGTAGGTAATAGATACCAATAGCGTTTTAAAATAATAAAAATTATCTTAAAATTTATTTCTTCGTTATTTAAGTTGTTAATCAATGAAGATTTCTTTTCCATTTTTCTACAATAAATGATTATCTAAATAGTTGAAATATAATTAATATAGTGTTTGCTAAAGACAGATAAGGATTAAATTCTTTCATGAATTGAGTAAGCACCTTAGCCGGTTCAACATAAATAATGTCATTAGCTTGAAGCACTAAATCGGCTTGTTTTAATCCTTCTACTGTGGAAAGGTCGATTTGATAAATGGTAGGATTTTTTAAATCCCCACGAATCAGTTTTATCTTATACGCTTTACCGTCGTTAATTCCTCCGGCTAAAGCTAATGCTTCAATCAAAGTGGTATTATTATTTACTAAATTAATGACTTTAGCACTGCCGCCGCTCCCTCCCGGAAATATTGTAACACGCTTATTCATAACTTGAAGTCTTACCATAGGATTATTTAAATATTCTGAATAAGCTTCTTCTAAATAAAGTCCAGCTTCACGTAATGTCATGCTATCAATTTTTACATAACCTAAATAGGGTAATTTTATATAACCATCGAATTCAACTAAAAATTCAAGTCCCATATTGGGATTGGTTGAAGCTGTCATGGTTCGATAATCGGCCATTGAAAACATATCTAAAAAATCTTCCCCGTTTTGATAATAGACATTAATTCTTAAAACATCGTTAGGAGCTATTTTATATTCTTGAGTTTGTTCGCTATGACTAAAAGCGGATATTTGATCTTTAGAAGATACGTGAAGCATGCGTGATGGAAGAAAAACTTTGCATGAGCTTGCCAATAACGCTAACAAAACAATGCAGATTATGGATTTTTTCATTCTGATTGTATTTATTTATTTTTATTTATTTTTTGTTCAACTATTGATAATAATATATATGTCAATACAATAAAAGGAATTGCTTTTATCTTTAATATAATAAGTAAAACAATACTAACAACTAACAACATATAACGTATAAAATTGTCTTTTGGTTTCAAATTATTAAATTTTAATGAAAATAATGGAATGGACGAAACCATCAAATAACAAAGA
>DHTG01000085.1:19556-37772 GCA_002411545.1 Bacteroidales bacterium UBA5266
TTGTAAGTATAATTGGTACATGATGATGGCGGGGGCAACACCAAAAGAAACCACATCCGATAAAGAATCTAATTGTTTACCCATTTCAGTTTTTACATGAAGCAATCGGGCAATCATTCCATCTGCAAAATCAAAAACAGAAGCTAATATAACCATATAAGCAGCCCATGCTAACTTTCCTTGCATGGCAAAAATAATGGCCACAATACCTGAAACTAAATTTAATAAGGTGATAGTGTTTGGTATATGTTGTTTCATGGGATATTTTTTTTAATCAAACAAAGGGAGGGTGTTGTTAGGTCTGTTCACATGTAAATGTTTATAAGCTAAGTCAGTTACTTCTCTTCCTCTGGGAGTACGTGTTAGAAATCCTTCTTGAATTAAAAAAGGTTCATAAACTTCTTCGATGGTTCCGGCATCTTCTCCTACGGCAGTTGCAATGGTTGAAATGCCCACCGGGCCCCCTTTAAATTTGTGTATAATCGTATGCAAAATTTTATTGTCCATTTCATCTAATCCATACATATCCACATTTAGAGCTGCAAGTCCGTATTTGGCAATTTCCAAATCGATAAACCCTTCACCTTTGATTTGAGCAAAATCCCTTACTCTTCGTAATAAAAGATTGGCAATGCGAGGGGTGCCTCTACTGCGTCGAGCAATTTCATGAGCCGCGTTTTTTTCGATTTTTATTTTTAAAATGGAAGCCGATCGTACAATGATTTTTTCTAAGATGGTTGCATCATAATAATTTAAACGCAAATTAATGCCGAAACGCGAGCGAAGAGGTGCCGTTAGCAAACCCGAACGTGTGGTGGCTCCTACCAAGGTAAACTGATTCAATCCGATTTGAACATTGCGGGCATTAGGACCCGATTCAATCAAGATATCAATTTTATAGTCTTCCATGGCAGAGTATAAATATTCTTCAACTACAGGAGATAAGCGATGTATTTCATCAATAAATAGTACATCGTTGGCTTCAAGATTGGTTAATAAACCGGCCAAATCGCCCGGTTTATCGATTACAGGACCGGAAGTAGTGCGGACATTTACGTTCATCTCATTCGCTATAATATGCGATAGGGTTGTTTTTCCTAAACCCGGTGGTCCGTGTAATAAGACATGATCCAATGCTTCGCCCCGTTGTTTGGCAGCATGTACGAAAATTTTTAAGTTTTCTACTACTTTTTCTTGTCCGTAAAAATCACGAAAATCGTTCGGACGTATTACTTTTTCTATCTCTTTTTCAGTAAGATTGAGCTTAGAAATGTCCGGATTTAGATTTGGATTTATCATGAATTTTACAAAAATTTAAATTTTCACAAAAGTAATTGAAAAAGTAATATAAAACATAACAGAAAGATGAAAATATACCATGCTTTATATGTCTTTAAAAAAACAATTTTTATATGCTTTGTCGATATATTATTTACGTTAATACTTCAAATGACTAAGAATTCGCCTTTAAAATTAGGATAAAAGAAATAATACTTTATAGGGAAGTTATAAGCAAAAAAATCTTATTTTTCCTCTATAAATTTTAAAATATATTTTTATCCGTCTGTGTGTAATTGGATAATTTCATGTAAATTTGCACTCGAATAATTTTCACCTAAAAGTATTGTATGTACAGTTTGTTTTTAAAAGAAATAAAAAGTTTTTTAGGTTCTTTGGTTGGGTATATTGTGATAGGCGTTTTTCTGATTCTAACCGGACTTTTTTTATGGGTATTTCCCTTTGCAGATAATATTCTGCTACGTGGATTCGCCGATATTAATGGATTATTTCAAATAGCGCCCATGGTGTTTTTATTGTTGATTCCTGCCATAACCATGCGTTCGTTTGCGGAAGAGAAAAAAACAGGAACCATTGAATTGTTGCTTACCTATCCCCTTAAAGACACTCAAATTGTTTTGGCTAAATATTTTGCAAGTATAGTGTTATTGGTAATCTCATTGTTGCCAACCTTGATTTACTTTTTCAGTGTTTATTATTTGGGATATCCGAAGGGAAATATAGATCAAGGAGCCATGTGGGGATCTTATATGGGATTGATTTTCTTAGGAGCAGCCTTCGCAGCTATCGGATTATTTATTTCATTAGTAACCGATAATCAAATAATTGCATTTCTATTTACCGTTGTAATTTGTTTTATTGCCTGGTTGGGCTTTGATTTTATTTATTCTTTTGATCTCTTCGGTTCTTTTGGATATATTATTAAAACATTGGGAATTAGTCACCATTACGAATCCATTAGCAGGGGAGTAGTCGATACAAGGGATATTATTTATTTTATGAGTGTTATCCTTTTGTTTTTATACCTATCGGTACTTCGTTTGAAAAGTAGAAATTGGTAAATTCATAAAACATGAAAAAAGGGAAAAATATACGTAACATAAAAAGAAATAATTTAATACAATTTTTTTCGGTAGTAGGAATTATCCTTGCGCTTAACATTATATTTTCTTATGTTTTTGTTCGGATTGATTTAACAAGTGAGAAAAGATACACCCTTTCAAAATCTACCCGAGCGATGGTAAAAAACATAGATGATATTGTCTATGTATCTGTTTATTTATATGGGAAAAACTTGCCTCCTGATTTTTCAGAATTATCGTTAAAAACAAGAGAGTTTTTAGATGAATTGCGGGTGTATTCCAAAAACATTCATTACGAATTTATTGATCCGACAGAGAACAAAGACGAACAACAATTAATGGCTTTTTACGGTCAATTATATAAACAAGGTCTACAACCACAACCTATACAAGATGTAGATGCATCGGGAGTAAATACACGCTATATTGTTCCGGGAGCTATTATTCGATACCGTCAGCGGGAAACTCCGGTGCAATTACTCGATTCGGATGAAGGAATATTGTATAATCGTAACGATATCATAAAATTTTCGATCGATAAATTGGAATATAATATCACCAATGCCATACGGCGATTAACAGGCCAACAAAAAGCTACTGTAGCTTTTTTAAAGGGACACGGTGAATTGACTAACCGAGAAGTGTTTAGTGCTGCTGTCGGCATAGCTGATTTCTATGCCGTTGATTCAGTAGTCTTTGATAACAAAATATCGAAAATTTTTGATATAGAATTAGTCGATTCCAATACAGTTGATTTTGTAATAAAAGGCAATAAATACGATTTATTGGTTATTGCTAAACCTACCCAAGCTTTTTCCAACTATGAAAAATATATTTTAGATCAATATGTCATGCGAGGAGGAAAAATACTTTGGTATGTCGATCCGGTGTTTGCTGAAATGGATAGCCTACAGTATTACAAGGAAGTCCCCTGTTTGCCTAGAGATTTAAATTTAGAAGACCTGTTTTTTCGATACGGTGTACGGTTGAATTCAAATTTATTACAAGATTTAAATGCATTGCCTATACCGGTAAAATCGGGTGAAATAGCCGGACAAGCACAATATAAGTTTATTCCTTGGTACTTTTTCCCTTTGATTACTCCTGTGGCCGATCATCCTATTGTAAAAAATTTAAATGTATTAAAAACGGAATTTGTAAGTTCAATGGATACAGTAGGAACAAAATCGGGATTAACAAAAACCGTTTTATTAACAACTTCCGCAAGTACAAAAATACTTAATACCCCTGCAATCATAAGCTTAGAAGCTTTAAAACGAAGAGCCATTAATAGAGAATATGCCCATAAATATATTCCGGTAAGTGTGTTAGTGGAAGGTGTTTTTACTTCATTATTTTCCGGATATGATAAAATGGTCGATCAAGAAAAAATCGGATTTATTGAAAAAAGTAAACCAACTAAAATGATTTTTGTTTCCGATGGAGATATGATTAAAAACCAATTTAGCTCAAAGGGATATCCATTGCCTTTAGGCTATGATCAATATACCGACGTTGCTTATGGAAATAAAAACTTTCTTTTAAATGCCGTTAATTATTTATGCGACGATGAAGATATTGTACAAGTTCGTTCCAAAGACTTTAAAATGCGATTGTTGGATAAAGATAAAATTTTAAAAGAAAAAACCTTTTGGCAAGTCTTGAATATGGTATTGCCTCTATGTTTCGTTATAATAATGGGAATAATTTTTGTAGTTATTCGAAAGAGAAAATTTGCCAGATAAAAGAAATATGAATAAAAATTTAAAAAAGAATATAATCATTTTAGCGGCAACCTTATTATTATTGTTGCTTGCAATGATATTATTATTAGAAAGAAAAACAGGGACTTTTGATTATGATTCCAAAGCTTTTGCCATAAAAGACACATCGGAAATTTATAAAATCTTTATTGCCGACAATTATGGGGATAACGTATTGTTGGAAAAACAATCTTCCGGTAATTGGACCGTAAATCAGGAACATGAAGCGGTACGTAAAAATGTGGCTGATTTATTGAATGTAATTCAAAATATCTCTATCCGAGAACCGGTTGCACACGCTGCCCGTACTAATGTTAACAAATGGTTAGCTACCGGTGCGACTAAAATCGAAATTTATTATTACGATTATCGTATTAAAATTGGTAAAAAGAGATTATGGAAATATAAAACTAAAAAAGTGTATTACATGGGTGGTGTAACCCAAGATAATTTGGGAAATTATGCTTTGCTTGAAGGAGGAAAAGAACCATTTATAGTAAACATGCCCGGATTTAGAGGTTTTATTTCTCCCTATTATTCTCCTTTTCTGAATGATTGGAGAAGTCATAATATCGTACAACTAAAAATATCGAAAATTAAAGAAATTAACGTATTAGATTTGGAAGAACCTGACCAATCCTTGCGGATACAGCGAACGGATACACGTAACTTTCATATCCTAAAAAGTGATAATCAAAAATTAATAGCCTATGATACGGCTAAACTTTTTGATCATTTATCGGAATACCGCGATTTAAACTTTGAGTTTTTTGCCAAAGATCTGACAAAAAATGAAAAAGATACTATTTTCTCGTTGAAATTTAAGGAAATTATTATTACGGATATGGACAATAATTCTACAAAAATTTCCTTATATTATATGATAAACGAATTAGATACTGCTAATTATGAATATGACTATGACTTTGTGGAAGAATTTAATAAAGATAAATTCTATGCTACCATCAACGATAATACCGACGAAATTGTAATTTGTCAGTATTTTGTTTTTGATAGAATCATTCAACCTTTACGGTATTATCTCAAAGAAAGTGAACTATTAGCTATACCAAGATATAAAAAATAATTAGAGATGAATATAGAAAATAATTATTCTACATTAGAATCAAAAGTTTTATCCGAAGATAAAACATTAAGTAAGAAGTTTATGGCAAACGTTTTTATATGGATGTTTGCCGGTTTAATAATCACAGCCTCTGTAGCCTGGATGTTTGCCTATAGTTCCTTACTCCATTTGCTGATCACCGAAACCGGATTAAGTACCTTGGGTTGGATTGTTATGTTTTCCCCCTTTGTGATGGTGATATTTATGTCGTTCGGATTTAATAAAATGTCATTTTTCGCCTTAATGACTTTGTTTTTGGTTTATTCGGCATTGATGGGTGCGAGCTTGAGCTTTATTTTGTTGATATATACTGCTCAAACTATAGCATTAACTTTTTTAATTACGGCAGCTATGTTTGGAGCGATGGCCATAGCTGGCTATACAACTAAAATCGATTTAACAAAATTCGGTTCTATTATGTTTATGGCTTTAATAGGACTTGTTATTGCCATCGTTGTAAATTTATTTATGAAAAGTTCCGGTTTACAATGGATTATTTCATGTGCCGGGGTGCTTATATTTACCGGTCTGACCGCTTGGGATGTGCAACGAATGAAAAAAGCATCTTATATGGAAATGATTGGAACCGAAACAGGAAATAAAATGGCTTTAATGGGAGCTCTTTCCTTATACCTGAATTTTATTAATTTATTTCTATTTCTACTGCGTTTGATAGGGGGACGTAATTAAAATTACAAGCCTTATACTTACTGTTTTTTTAACATCTTATATTCTATCTTTGTTTATGTTTTTATTGCATAAGCTTGAATAGTAATGCAATTTATATTGTTTACTTCTTTAGTTAAAATTGTTTATGACTCTATAAGTTTTATTTCTACATTATTATGTATCTTTGCAGATTGTATAAATAAAGAAAAACAAAAAACGAAACAAATAAACTTTACATAGAGAGAAACTTTATTTGCTTTTAAAATCAAAATTAAATTAATGTTTTATGTGGAAAATGACATACAAAGAATTTGTTTTTAACATTCAAAAGATTACTAAATATTATGAAATCTTAGTTGAAGAAACAAAAAACAATAAAACGGTTGGTAGTACAAATGAATGGATACTTGATAATTTTTATGTCATTAGTGAACAAGAAAAAAGCATAAAATATGAGTTGTGTGCGAAAGATATAGTAAGAATTAAAGTTAAACGAAAAAAACAATTATATGATTTACTGTATGCTGATTTAACAAAACTTAATTTTCATATAGATTTAGATATCCTTTTTAATGCAATCAATGCATACCAAGAGCAGCATGACGATTATTTTTCCTATGCTGAAATTAACTATCTTTTTATCTTGTTTCGCGTTATATTAATCAAAGAATTAAGTGTATTATCTGAAAAACTGAAAAATAAACTAAAGAAGAAAAATGAAGCAGAGAAGCTTATTGCTCAGATAAAGGAAATGACCCAAATTTCCGATGCCAATGTAATGTTGAATAATTTGCAACAAAAAGAAGATTTACTCAAAAATCCTTTCTTTCTGGAGCAAGTCTATTTATTATTTAACAGTACGGAAAGTATCCCGGAAAAATTAAATCTCTTTTTTAAAGAAATAATATTTACATACGATAAAACATTAAAAGATTTGATTCAGCAAGAAATGGATGAATCTGCTGCAGATAATCTTTTAATAATGAATATCTTTGTTTCTTTAAAGAAGATGACGAAAACAGAGATCTCCTTATTTTATGCTAAAATCAGCTTTACGGAAAAGGCATTAATATCGGAAAAAGCCGGTATGTATGTTAAAATGTATGAAAACAATAAGAATAATTATCGTTCAAAAATCATACGAGATGCCAGGAAACACAAAATTAATGAATATCAGTATACATTAGGCCTTGTTGAACAAGCAAATAAAACAAATCGACATGTAGGAATGAAGTTGTTGAAACCAAAAAAATATAAGGAACGATCCTATGCATATATATTAATTGTGTTGTTATCGACCATCAGTATTTCGACTTTTCTTTCCTATTATGCCGGAAGATGGGCTTTTTTACTTCTATTGATCCCCTTGAGTCAATTTGTGATAGACTTATTTAATCAATTATTATATTTTCTGCATAAACCTACCAGTACATTTAAATTAAAATTTGAAAAAGACATTCCTGAGGAATATGCCACCATGGTTATTATTCCAACCATCGTTAAATCGGTTGAAAAGGTAAATCAAGTGTTTGATAGGTTAGAAGTGTACTATTTATCAAATCTATCAGAAAATTTATATTTTACGTTATTAGGAGATTGTTCTTCAGAATCAACACAATATGTCGAGAAAGATGCTGAGATTATGGAGACAGGATTGTATAAAATGAAAGAATTAAATGAGAAATACAATAAAAACTTGTTTCATTTTGTGTATCGCAATCGTTTTTATAGTGAAGGCGAGGGATGTTATTTAGGTTTTGAACGTAAACGAGGGGCTATCCTACATTTCAACGATTTACTTTTAGGGAATTTAACAGAAGAACGTAAAAAAGAATTGTTTCAATGTCAAACATTGGATAATTTCAACAAAAAAATAACCTATGTAATAACCTTAGATACCGATACCCAATTGGTTTTATATTCCGCAGCCAAACTTATCGGTGCCATAGCCCATCCGATGAATCAAGCTGTATTAGCTGCCGATGGTAAAAGTGTGGTGTCGGGTTATGCCATCATGCAACCACGCATCAATGTAGATATTGAAGTAACCAATAAATCAAAGTATGCTCAATTGTTTTCAGGATTGGGAGGTTTTGATGTATATACCACGGCTAACTTTGAATTGTATCAAGATACGTTCAATGAAGGTAGTTTTGTAGGCAAAGGCATTTATAACTTACACATATTTCAACAGGTCTTGTCGGGTACTTTTCCACAGAATTTGATTTTAAGCCACGATTTGATCGAAGGCAATTATTTACGATGTGGCATTATTAACGACGTTGAACTCTTCGATGATAGCCCGTCAAATTATTTAGAGGATGCTAAGCGTCATCATCGTTGGACAAGAGGCGATTGGCAAATTATTCAATGGCTGAAATCGAAAGTCAGAAACGAAAAGGGTCAACGTGTGCGTAATCCGATCACAGCTCTTGGCAAATGGAAAATATTTGATAATCTCCGACGCAGTGTCATGAGTCTGTCGTTGTTGCTATTGTTATTTTATGGCTTTACGGTAGGGAAGTATTATCCTTTAGCTTATTTACTTGTAGTACTGCTTGTAGTGATGACGCCTATTTTCTTTTATTTGATTTCTAGACTCATCTATAAACGCAAATACAGCCGCTTTTTACGCTATTATTTGAGCTTAATGCGTGGAATTGGCGTTGTAGTGAATAAATCGATTATTGTTTTATCGCTTCTACCCAAAGAAGCTTTATGGTATTTAGATGCTATCGTTCGTTCTCTGTATCGTATGTTTATCAGTAAAAAGAATTTATTAAACTGGATAACTTCAGAAGATGCAGGTAAATCAACAAAAAACACACTCAAAAGTTATTTATGGAGCTTCAAAACAAACTTTATCGTAGCCATACTTTTTGTAGGATTAACGTGGCATTTTAAGTCAGAAACAGACTATTGGAACGTTGTTTTAGCGGGAGTAATTGCATCACTTTGGTGCTTTGCGCCTTTTTTGATGTATTATCTAGGAAAACCCTTACAAACCGATGTAAAACGCTTGAATCAAAATGAAAAAGAAGAAATTAAAGAAGTAGCCTTCCGTACGTGGAATTATTTTAATGACTTTATAACGGAAGAGAATAATTATTTGATACCAGATAATTATCAATTAAATCGAAACAAAAAAACCGACTATAAAACTTCGCCCACTAATATTGGTTATTCTTTAACCGCTGTAATAGCTGCCTATGAATTAGGATTTATTTCCTTAAAAGAAAGCTTAAATAAATTACATAATATCATTCAGACCATCGTTAAATTGTCAAAATGGGAGGGGCACTTATACAATTGGTATAATATCCGTACTATGGAAGTACTCCCACCTTATTTTATTTCAACAGCCGATAGTGGTAACTTTATGGCTTGCTTATATGTTGTAAAAGGATTTTTGGAAAAAATTGAGGATAAGAACTTGTTAAATATAGTCATACGATTAATTGACAATACAAATTTCACGAAATTGTATAATCCTACCTTAGATGTATTAAGTATAGGCTATGATCATAAAGAGCAAACCTTATTACCTTATCATTACAATAATTTTGCTTCCGAAGCTCGACTAACCAGTTATATAGCTATTAGTAAAGGAGATATTCCTTATAAACACTGGTTTTGTTTAGATAAAACCTTAACGAGGTATAAATACTATAAAGGAGTTGCATCTTGGTATGGGACCTTGTTTGAATATTTTATGCCCTTGATTTTTATGAGAACATACAAACATACGTTAATGGATGAAACCTATGCGTTTGCGTTTTACGCCCAACGCGAATTTATTCAAGAAATTGATAAGGAATTGCCATGGGGTATCTCTGAATCGGGATATAATGAATTAGATGATGCTCAAAACTATAAATACAAAGCCTTTGGAGTTCCATATCTCAAATTTCAAAATACACTTTCCAATCGTATCGTTATTTCACCCTATAGCTCACTCATGGTGATAGCGATGGAAGATAAAGAAGTATATGAAAATATTCAAAAGTTTAAAGCATTGAATATGTTCAGTGAATATGGTTTTTTTGAATCCTACGACGAAGAAGATAGGGTAAGTGTAAAAGCGCATTATGCCCATCACCAAGGAATGATATTAGCCGCTTTAACCAATTATTTAAAAGATAATTGTATTCAAAACTATTTCCATCAAGATAAAAAAATCATGTCTATGGAAATGCTTTTAAAAGAGAAAGCACAGATAAAACCTTTCATAGATTTAAAAATAACGAAATATAAACGATTTAAATATCCTAAAACACGACAAGAAAATGACATACGCGAATACGATAATATTGCGCATATTCCCGAAATAGGGGTATTGTCTAATGGTTTTTATACCGTTCTGTTAAACGATAGGGGATGTGGATTTAGTAGATATAAAGCTACTTATATTAATAGATACCGGAAAATAACTTCCGAAAATTATGGCACATTCTTATATATTCGAAATATGAGATCCGGAAAATTATGGTCCAATACATATGCTCCCTTATATGTGAATCCTGATAAATATCGAGTCGTATTTGCGTCCGACAGAATTAAATATATAAGAGAAGATGACAGAATTACTACCAGTACGGAAGTCTGTGTTGTAAAAGATATCAATGCAGAAATACGAAAAATAACCTTCGAAAATCATACCTCCGAAGAGGTTAAATTGGAGTTAACGTCCTATGCTGAAATTATTTTATGTGAAAATGAAAAAGATATTGCACATCGCTCCTTTAACGGAATGACTATCTTCGGTGAATTTGACGAAAAAAATTCCGCACTAATCCTCAAACGAAAATCAAGGTCTAAACCCGATGTGAATTATTATGTCGTAAGCAGAATGTTCTTCGACAAAGAAAATGATTTAAAGATCGAATACGAAACATCGCGTTTGGATTTCATCGGAAGGAATAACACAACATATAATCCACAAGTAATTGTAAATAAAGGGAATCTATCAAAAGGATTGGGACTGTCCTTGGATCCGATAATGAGCTTACGAAGAGAAATAATAGTGAAAGCTAATTCCAAAGAAAACGTCTATTTATTAGTAGGTTTTGGAAAGTCTTATGAACAGGTTGTGCATATGGTTCAATCATATTATACGGGTTTAGATGTGAATCATGCCTTTGAAATGGCAACCGTATTAAACAATATGCGGACCAGTTATTCACAATTGAAAGGTTCGCAAATGCGTGTCTATAATACTATTTTAAAACATATTTATCAAACGGCCTCTTTGAGCAAAGCACGTAAAGCCATCTTAGAGAAAAACACCATGGACCAAACCAATTTATGGAAATTTGGTATTTCCGGTGATTTACCGATTATCTTAGTTGAAATCGATAAAATGGAAAACGCCTTGTTATTGAAAGAAGTCTTACAAGCCTACGAATTTTATAAAAGCAGGGCTATTTATATCGATATTGTAATTATTAATAATGAAAACCAAGAGAATGAACCATTATTAAAGAAATATATCAGTGATTTGGTAAATAAAATTTATTATTTTAACTATTTCGAAAATCCATCCGGAAACGTATATATCCTTTCGGCATCGGAAGTAAGTGAAGAAGAAAAATATCTTTTATATACCATAGCACGTATTTCATTGAATTCATCAAAAAGCCAAACACTGGAACAGCAAATTCAAGAAATGGAAAGCGAATTGTTTGCGTGTGTTGACAATTGCCGATTTCCTGTCTTAGCAACCAGAGAAACCTTTCCTCCTAAAAATTTGAAGTTTTATAATGAATTTGGTGGATTTGACCAAGAGGGGAATGAATATTGTGTAACCAATGTCAATACTCCTATGCCATGGATTAATGTGATTGCTAACCCTTCCTTTGGTTTTATCATAAGTAGTACCATGAGTGGATTTACCTATGCTTACAACAGCCAGACGTATAAAATAACATCCTGGTCAAATGATATCATAGCCGATCCTCCTTCCGAATTTATTCTTTTTAACAAACAACGTTTTGTGCCTACAACAGCACGTCACGGGACAGGATATTCCATATTTACAGCCCTATCACATGCTTTTCGTATTAACATCAAGGTATTTGCTGCCTTAGAAACACAAGTGAAATATTATTTAATCGAGATTGAAAATATTACATCTCTGCCGCAAAACATTAGCATAGACTTCATCGCTAAAATGGTTTTAGGAACCACGGAGGAAAAAACAAATCGTCATTTATTACCGGAATGGGATGAAGAGGAAAATTGTTTTTATTTCAGAAATGTGTATAACAATACATTCAGAGATACGAGGGTTTTTCTGTCTTCTTCTGAAAAAATCGTAGATTACGATGAAATCAATCCTACAAATAAACGAATAGAAATTGAAGCACATATATCCGAAGGTGAAACGAAACGTCTTGCTTTTATGATAGGAGCATGCAAGCTACAACCCGCAGTTTTTTCAAGAAAAATAGCTGAAATCGATACAGAATTTCAAGCAGTAAAACAATATTGGAAGAAGAAATTATCAGTTTTGAAGATTCAAACACCCGATACATCCTTTAATTACATGATGAATACATGGTTCTTATATCAAACCCTTGCTTCTCGTTTGATGGCACGTTCAGGTTTTTATCAAGTAGGGGGAGCCTTCGGATTTAGAGATCAATTGCAAGATGTGATGAGTGTAATGTATGTGGATGATTCGATAGCGAGAAATCAAATCCTCAAACATGCAGCCCATCAATTTCCCGAAGGCGATGTGTTGCATTGGTGGCATGATGAAACTTCTTTCGGAACTCGTACAACCTTCTCCGACGATTATTTGTGGTTGGTATATGTTAGCTTTGAATATATACATATGACAGGAGATTATGCAATCTTAAATGAACAAGTGCCATTTGTTCAAGGAGAAAAACTGAATGAAAATGAAACCGAAAAAGGAATTGTTTTCTCCATAGGGCATCAAACGGAAAGTCTGTACCATCACCTAAAAATCTGTATAAATAAAGCATTGAATCAATTCGGACAACATGGATTGCCTTTAATGGGGTGCGGCGATTGGAACGACGGAATGAATAAAGTGGGCTATAAAGGAAAAGGCGAAAGTGTATGGGTAGGGTTCTTCTTATTGGATATTCTACCCAAAATGATAGAGCTGGCATCGCATAAACAAGATGAGACTTTAGTAAAAACATGCCGAAATGTGATACCTGAACTTAAACAAGCCATCATTAAAAATGCATGGGATGGAGAATGGTTCTTACGTGCTTATTTTGATAACGGCGATGCTTTAGGTTCAAGGAATAATTTAGAATGCCAAATCGATTTATTGTCTCAATCCTGGAGTATACTTACCGATGTTGCCGATAATGAACGAAAACAAAAAATATTGCATGAAACAGAACATCGATTGGTTGATCTCGAAAATAAAATCATTAAGCTTCTGACTCCTGCCTTTAAAAATTCTAAAAACAAACCCGGTTATATTATGAATTACCTTGAGGGAATACGTGAAAACGGAGGTCAATATACACACGGAGCTATGTGGTATATTATGGCTTTATTAAAAGAAGGCGCTATGGATAAAGCCTATCGCTATTATGCTATGATTAATCCTATCAATAGAACCTTTTCCTTAGCCGATACCTTGAAATATAAAGTAGAACCCTATAGCGTAGCAGCCGATATTTACTCTAATCCGCAATGTGCCGGTCGAGGAGGTTGGACTTGGTATACAGGATCAAGTAGTTGGGCTTATAAGGTTGGGCTGGAACATATTTTAGGATTTAGAAAAAAAGGAAATATATTAATCATTGAACCTAAAATACCTTCGACATGGTCATCCTTTTCAATAGAATACCAATATGGGGAGACCTTATATCTTATTAAGGTAGATTGCAAAGAGGAAAATCCAAATCGTAGAAGCTTACAACGGATCTTACTCGATGGAAATCTACTGGATGGCAACGAAATTACCCTCTTTGATGATAAGCGTCAACATAAAATTGAACTCTTTTATTAAGAAAAAGCTGTCTTTGAAATAATTTCACACTTGCCACAGACTCCGAATGCATAAAAAATACCAAGGCAGAGCTATCTTTTTATATCTACATTTATTTTTATTTTATAAAACCTTTCGTAAAAAGTTTTATATATAAAAAAAAATTTTATTTTTGCGTACTAATAATGTTATTATGTATTTTAAGTAGTAGTTATGGAAAAAAGAGATTATAAGGAAAATAACGAGGTATTATCAAAAGTACTCAGAGCAGGGAAAAGAACCTATTTTTTTGATTTGAAACAAACTAAAAATCAAGATCATTATTTAACAATCACAGAAAGTAAACGCCGTTTTGATGAAGCAAAAGGTACGTTCTATTACGAAAAACATAAGATTTTCTTGCACGTACAAGATATTTTAAATTTCGGAAAAGAATTGGATGAAGTAATCTCTTTTGTACAATCTGGGAATATAAATCTACAGCCAAATGACGATTCAAGTAAAAATGACTCTATAAATTTTGAAGATTTATAGATAATATTTATTTGTAAGCTTTGTAGATTCCGTTCTTTTTTGAAAAGGTATTTTCTTTTGTTGAAACGAATAGTAAAAAGAACATTATTATTACATAATAGTTTTTTATTATTAGGGATTGATAATTAACATGAATGTAAAAATGTTTACTATATCGGCCGATAAATGCAAAACATCTAATAAATAATGAGTTTAATTTTAAAAAAATAATATTATGAAACGAATTTTGATTTTAATCACACTAATAGTTGTTTATACACAAATAGCTTTTTCTCAAAAAACGGGGAACTTTACTGATTCAGTTATGTTTAATGGTCAATACAGAATATTGGCTTGTCATGTCCCTGCCGATTATCAAGCAGAGACTCAATATCGCTTGATGATATGTTTGCATGGCATGGGCGATAACAGCGAGAATTATCGAAATGCTTTAATCAATGCCTTAAAATGGAATCATGTTTTTCCTGCTACTATTTTTATTTGTCCCAGTGGAGGCGACGATAACGGATCTGACTTTTCAACACCCGATGGAGATGAAGAAATCATTCAACAAAGCATTGAATATGCTAAACAGTACTATTCTATCGACACAACCAACATTATTCTGCAAGGATTTTCTTTGGGCGGACGCAGTGCCCTTAAATATGGACTTGATAATCCAACTAAATTCAAAGGGCTTTTATTAAACACTCCCGCAGTTCAAGGTTTAGCGGATGCTTTAAACAAATTACCAAATGGAATTTATTACAATTATGCTCAAGCATCGAAAATACCTATTTATATATTTTGCGGTGAAAAAGACTTCACTTATGCGACTACTATTCCCCCCATGTATAATCAGCTTGTTTTAAATGATGCTAAAGTGAAATACGTTGTTTATCCGAATATGGAACACAGTATTCCCAACGATTCGGCTACCATAGCGGCATGTATTCCCTTTTTTGAAAATCCGACTACATCCGACTATGATTTGGAAATCTATGCCTTTGATATGGAGGATCCTTATTGCGACACTACGATACAAGCCGCTGTGATAGTTAGAAGTTTGGGTAGTAATACAGTCAATTCCATCGAAATAAATTATCAAATCAATGATCAACAAGCTTCTTATACCTGGACAGGCAATATGGAGCCTTATCAACATAAAATCATATCATTTCCTATTTCAGCGGTTGCTAAAGGAGAAAATACACTTAAAGTGAATGTAGGACAAATCAATACATCCTATCAAGATACGTTAGTCGATAATAATGAATTGTCCATTGTTTTTGATGTAGAAACACAAGGCTATCCATTCCCAATCTATGAAGGATTTGAGGATGACAGTCCCAATAATTGGTACTTTGATGGGGTAGAGACTCTTTTTACGTGGTATAGAGATTCCGAAGTGAGTAGAGACGGTACTTATTCAATAGGAAATTTTAATACCATCCTCTTTTTTTATACCCAAGGAGATATAACTAGTTTTTATTCTTCATGCATTGATTTAACAAGCATTTCCAATCCGAAAATGGCTTTCGACTATGCCTATAACTATCACAAATACACCCCGCCTTATTTTACAGCGGATGTTGTTTTTGCCGATACCTTAGAAATAGCGGTCTCCTTCGATTGTGGCGATACCTACGAAATGTTATTTCGAAAAGGAGGCGCCGACCTTGCTACAACACCTAATCCCATTATGAATCCTTTAAGTATTATGGAATGTTTTTTTATCCCCAACGATAATGAATGGAAAACCGAAGTGATTGACTTAACCTCCTATGCAAATCAAGAACAAGCAATCTTTAAATTCAGTTATATTTCCGGTATGGGTGGATGTATTAATATTGATAATATTAACTTTGCCGCCGATGCTAACATTAACGATGTCGTATCCGAAGATAAGGTAATCCTTTATCCTAATCCGGCACGTAATCAGATAAACATAAAAAATAATACTCCCATGGATTATGTGGTGGTTTACGACCTCGTAGGGAAAAAAATACTGACCGTTTCCATACAAAGCGAACAGGGCATTCTCGATATTTCTGCCTTGCAAAAAGGAGTTTATTTTTTACAAATACAGACCAAACAGGGAATCATTCATAAAAAATTTACAAAAGAATAAAACATGAGAAGTTTTGCCAGTGATAACAATTCGGGAGTTCATCCCTCAGTAATGCAAGCCATCGTCGATGCCAACAAAGACCATTGTATAGGATATGGTGATGATATGTGGACGGAAAAAGCCCTACAAAAACTCAAACATCTTTTCGGAGATATGGCCGAAGTGTTTTTTGTTTTTAACGGAACCGGAGCTAATGCATTGGCTTTACAAGCAGCTATGTCGACCTATCATTGTGTGCTGGCAGCTTCAACGGCTCATATTGCCGTGGATGAATGCGGAGCCCCCGAATTTATGAGCGGAAGTTCCCTGAAAGCCATTCCTACTCCCGACGGCAAATTAAAGCCCGACCACATAAACCCATGGATTTCATACCTCGGAGTAGAACATCATTCGCAACCCAAAGTAGTGTATATTTCTCAATGCACAGAAATGGGAACCGTTTATAGCATAGATGAAATCAAAGCTTTGACCGATTTTGCACACAGTCATCAAATGTATGTACACATGGACGGAGCACGCCTGGCCAATGCCGCTGCCGCTTTGGGGAAATCGTTCAAAGAAATAAGCCTGGATTGTGGCATCGATATACTTAGTTTTGGTGGAACAAAAAATGGTATGATGATGGGCGAGGCCGTTATCACTTTTCGCAAAGAATTAGCGGAACATATGAAATATATCCGCAAACAATCTGCCCAACTGTGTTCCAAAATGCGATACCTTTCCGCACAATTTATTGCCTATCTTGAAAATGATCTATGGTTGCATAATGCACAACACGCCAACCGTATGGCTCAATATTTACGGGAAGAAATGCTAGCCGTACATCCCTTCATTTTCACACAAGCTACCGATGCCAATATTCTCTTGGTTAAATTACCCAAACACTTTATCGAGCAATTGCTGCGGAAACACTTTTTTTATATTTGGAACGAAAGCCAAGGCGAAATCCGCCTCGTTACTTCCTGGGATACTACCGAAGATGACATAAAAGCGTTTATAGAAGAATTACGTAAATTGATTTGATGGATTGTTTTTTATCTATGAATTTTATTTTTTATGGTCCGATTAAATCCAACAGATTCTGAGCGAAGCGAAGAATCTGAAACAATATAGGAATTTTTTTCGGACAATGATGTTTATTAATTATAAATTTAATACCTTTGCAAAAAAATCAGTAATTAACATAAAAGAATAAAAATGAAAAAATGGGTAGTATTAACAACAATTTTAGTAACAGTTGTCTTAGCTTTTAATGCATGTGATAAAGAGGATGATAAACCTAAAGATCCCGTAATCAATAATCCGAATGACAGTATCAATCATCTAGTTATGGAAGGAGTGTTTAATCCAGCACGAAAAATTCATAGAATCTATTCTACACAAGAAGGCGAACAAACAATAGCACAAACATGGATATGGGATCACGACACCCTCAAACAAATTGATAACGGAAACTCCTATTATTCGAAATTCGAATATAACGATAAACATCAAATCGTAAAAATTATCGACTATTACAATGATAATCCAGTTGGATATCTAGCTGTTACGTATAAAAATAATCTATTCCATAAATTCGAACGTTTCGAAAATGGTGTACTTACAGCCCAAACTGAATTTACACGCGGCAACAACAATAAAATATCACAAATCAA
>DHTG01000085.1:38042-53229 GCA_002411545.1 Bacteroidales bacterium UBA5266
CGAAACATCACAAGTTACTTATCAAGGGAACAATATTATATCTATTTCTTGTGTCGGAAATTTATTAGATATGTCTTATTCTTATAAGATTGATTATACTTACGACAATAAAAATAACCCCATCTACCAAAATTGTTATACGGATGGTGTTTTATTGCATTCGGAAAATAATCTAACCTCTGAGAAAGCGAAAGTATATATCGAGGAAGAATTATATGATGAATACACCATTAACTATTCATACGTTTATGATAATAATTGGCCTGTTGAGGTAAGCGGTTCTATTTATGGAATATCTGCTTCAACTCAATATGAATATTACGAATAAACAACATTTGTTGGGAGACATTCTTACCCTCCGTTTCTACTGCAACCTCTGACGAATGTCTATATAAAACATCAGTTAATAAGTTGATATTTAAAGGCAAATAGGTGTTAATATAAATGATATTCATTACCGATAAAACGTATACAAAAAGATTTTTGTTTGGGTGCGCACCCAAACAAAACACTATACCATCTTATTTTTGTGCTATATCAATAAATTGAAAATTTGTAGCATTTTATAACGATTTTTTTCGCATGAGGTACATCCTATGCCATATCGGCCTTTAATACCAATATATATATAATGAATGCGATAGATAAAGAACAAAAAAGAATCATGCAATTTTTTAGGCCTCGCGAAAGGTAAGATAATTTTATGTACTTTTGCAGCTAATTTATCAAAAGATAAAAATATGATACAGATTACTTTACCCGACGGGTCGGTCAAACAATTTCAAGCAGGAGTTACTTCCTACGAAGTAGCTTTATCTATCAGTGAAGGCTTAGCAAGAAATGTACTTGCTGCAGTGGTTAATGGTGAAGCATGGGATTTGAATCGCACTATCACCCACGACGCCACCTTGCGTTTGCTGACATGGAACGATACCGAAGGCAAAGACGTTTTTTGGCATACTTCGGCGCATCTCATGGCCGAAGCCATAGAATTATTATATCCGGGTGTGAAATTCGGTATAGGACCTAGTATTGAAACAGGATTTTATTACGATATAGATTTTTTAGATTATACCATCTCCTCCGACGATTTCCAAAAAATTGAAGATAAAATGAGGGAATTGGTAGCGTCTAAACATCAAATTGTACGTAAAGAAGTTAGCAAAGCCGAAGCTTTGGAATATTTTACCCGCAAAGGAGATGAATATAAAATGGAACTCATTCAAGATTTGGAAGATGGAACCATTACCTTTTACCAAAGCGGCGACTTTATCGATTTGTGTCGCGGACCCCATCTTCCCGATGTATCGCCTATCAAAGCCATTAAATTATTGAGTCTCGCAGGCGCTTACTGGCGAGGAGATGAAAAACGCAAACAGCTTACACGTATTTATGCCATTACTTTCCCCAAGAAAAAAGAATTGGATGACTACCTCCTTTTGCTGGAAGAAGCTAAAAAACGCGACCATCGTAAATTAGGAAAGGAACTGGAACTCTTTACCTTTTCGCAAAGAGTAGGTGCCGGATTAGCCATTTGGTTGCCCAAAGGAGCCGCACTGAGAGAACGCCTGGAGAATTTCCTTAAAAAAGTACAAAAAGAATACGGATACCAACAGGTGATATGTCCCCATATCGGAAATGTGGAATTGTATAAAACTTCCGGTCATTATCAGAAATACGGACAGGATTCGTTTCGTCCCATCACAACACCTCAGGAAGGGGAAGAATTCTTCCTTAAACCCATGAACTGTCCCCATCATTGTGAAATCTACGCTCATAAACCGCGTTCCTACAAAGATCTTCCCTTGCGTTTTGCCGAATTCGGAACCGTGTATCGTTATGAACAAAGCGGCGAATTGCACGGACTAACGCGGGTGAGAGGCTTTACACAAGACGACGCTCATATCTTCTGTACTTCCGATCAATTGGAAGAGGAGTTTTGTAAGGTAATTGATATTGTTCTATATATATTCAAAACCCTCGACTTCAAAGATTATACGGCGCAAATATCGCTGCGCGACCCCAATAATAAAGAAAAATACATCGGCAGTGATGAAAATTGGGAGAAAGCCGAAAATGCCATCATCCACGCTGCCAAAGTACGGAATCTCAACACAGTGGTTGAAATCGGCGAGGCTGCTTTCTACGGTCCTAAGCTCGATTTTATGGTGCGCGATGCCATCGGTCGTAAATGGCAATTGGGAACCATACAAGTAGACTATAACCTGCCCGAACGTTTCGATTTGGAATATATCGGAAACGATAATCAAAAATATCGACCGGTAATGATACACCGGGCTCCTTTTGGTTCTATGGAACGTTTTGTGGCCGTATTGATTGAACATACAGGAGGTAATTTTCCCCTCTGGCTCACACCCGACCAAGTCATTATTCTGCCAATCAGTGATAAACACCTCGAGTATGCGCAAACATTGGTAAAACAATTAGAGAAAAACGATATACGTGTTAGCATTGACGATCGTAGTGAGAAAACAGGGAAAAAAATACGCGATGCTGAATTGAAAAAGATTCCCTATATGCTGATTGTCGGCGAAAAAGAAGTAAACGAAAAGCTTGTCTCAGTACGTAAACACGGCATGAAAGACCTTGGAGCCATGTCGGTCGATGATTTTGTGCTACACCTAAAAAATGAAATGGAATCATACCTTAATTAATAACATTTTATATACATAAAACAGATTATGGGAAAAACATTTGTTGAAAAAATTTTCAATGCTACAAGCAATGCGATTGTGTTTGTCACACCCGACATAGTGTTAACTCATGATAATACAGTCAGCATAGCCGAAACCTTTAAAAAGATGGGAGGCCAGCATGTGTATAATCCCGACCAATTATTGATTGTATTAGATCACAATGCTCCTCCTACGGGGGCTGCATTAGCCAATGATTATCAAAAAATAAGAGATTTTGCACATTGTGAAGGCATCAGGAAATTCCACGATGCCGGCGAAGGCATCTGTCATCAAATTATGTCTACTTATGCCAAACCGGGAATGATTATTGTTGGTAGTGATAGCCATACATGCACGGCTGGAGCCTTCAATGCTTTTGCTGCCGGTATCGACCGTACGGAAGCAGCCGGTTTATGGAAACAAGGCGAAACATGGTTCCGTGTTCCTCAAACCATCAAAATAACATTGACAAACAAATTGCCCAAACATGTATATGCCAAAGATTTAGCCCTATGGATTATCGGTATGATAGGTTCCGACGGGGCTGATTATATGTCGATAGAATTCCACGGCGAAGGAGTAAAAACCCTATCCATCCCCGATAGGATGACGCTCGCTAACCTGACTTCGGAAATGGGTGCCAAAAATGCCGTCTTCCCCGCCGATGAAGTACTCGAAGACTTCCTTGGTCAGAAAGTCAATGGCATTACCCTTGACGACGACGCTCACTATTTCAAAGAAATAAACATCGATCTGTCGAAACTTTTCCCTGTTGTCTCGGCACCGCATCATGTGGATAATGTCAAGGCCGTAGCTCAGGTAAAAGGCATCAAACTGCACCAAGCATTGATAGGTACTTGCACTAACGGTCGTTTGGAAGATTTACGCCAAGCTGCCGAAATTTTAGATGGACATATTATCCCTGATGGTTTTCAATTACTCATTATCCCTGCTTCCAAGCAGATTTTTCTTGATGCCATGCGTGAAGGGTTGATAGAAACGTTTTTATTGGCAGGAGCAAATGTATTGAGTCCTTCCTGCGGCCCCTGTTTGGGAACCGGACAAGGTATTCCGGCTGACAATTTTAATGTGATATCAACGGCAAATCGTAATTTTAAAGGACGTATGGGTAACAAAGAAGCTTCCATTTATCTGGCATCTCCTGCCACCGTAGCCTATTCTGCTTTGAAAGGAGAAATTGCCGATCCCAGAGGTGATGATGCTGCTCAAGATATTTACCCCTACGAAAAGAAACAAAGTGCTACGCTTGAAATACAAGCATCCGATAATCGCTACGAAAAGCATGTATGGAATTATGCCGATATTGACAATATGAATACCGATCAGATGTTTGCCGGTAATTTGACCTATGAAGTCAAGAGTGCTGAACCGGAAAAAATTAAACCTCATTTATTGGCCGGTGTCGATACCCATTTTGCCGAGCAGGTAAGTGAAGGAGATGTTATCGTTGCCGGTTGGAATTTCGGATGCGGCAGTTCGCGCGAACATCCTGCCGTAGGCATGGCCTATGTGGGGATTAAAGCCGTTATATGTAAATCGGTAAATCGTATATTCTACCGATCTGCCATCAACCAAGGCTTGCCCATCATCGTTTTACCCCAAGCCGTCGAAGCATATAAACCAGGCGATGCCATATATATTGATTTTGAAAGGGGAATTATACATATTCAATCTCAAGAATTTGCATTTACACGACTGCCCGATAAATTAATGAAAATATTTCAAGCAAAGGGATTGGCAAATTATTTAAAGAATAATTAAAGTCAATAACTTATTATACAGTTATATGTAATGAACAATAAACAAAAAAAGAGGTTGTCTGAATAAACAACCTCTTTTAATGTAATCAAAAGAATTAGGCTATTTTTGAATAGTCATTTTCTTTACGATGCGTTGTCCTTTGTATTGCATGGAATAATAATAAATACCATTGGCAAAATGATCGGTATCGAATTCCAAGGAATGAGTTCCGGCTAAAGAAGGAATGTCGATGGTGTGAAGTATTTGTCCGGAGACAGTCATCAGCCTAAATATGATGATGCCGTCTTGAGGGATGGCGTAAGGAATATGGGTAATGCTTGTAACAGGATTAGGAATATTTTGACCCATTGTCCAATGATAATCACTTAAGAAGTAAATACTTACGTCATTGTATATAGCACATGTTACCACCTTAGCCGTATCATTATTCAGATTTTCATCATCGGGAATAGCTTGTAGGTAAACCTTCACGTTATAGTTTCCGGAAAAATTAGGAACCACATAGGCTTGAGTGAAGGTATGCATTAAGCCGGCTTTGGAAGCTATGGCATCGGTATTTTCAGAAAAAGAAGCTATGGTATATCCGGCACTATCTACTACAACAAATAATTGTGCGCTATCAATATCTATTGTTCCCTGATTCCATAGAGTAGCAGACACTTGTATCAAATGTAAACCCGAATCACAATCGCTGGGAGTGGGCTTATGAATCGTTTGAATTTGTAAATCAACAAAATCATCTAAATCAACACAGCCCATCAGGTTTATTTCATCATTATTATGCATGGCATCGCAGGCTAATTCCGTTTTCACTTTCAGCATATAATAGGGTTGTATTTCCGTAACAGTGGGTACAACATAGGCTTTGGTAAACAGATAGGTGGTTGAATCGCCGGGAGCTAAAGCATAGAGTATGGTTTCGGCAATGTCATTTCCTCCGTTGATTTGTAAACGAACAGGAATTTGGTTCACCCATAGATTGCCCGTGTTGATAATTTTAAAGCCAACATATACACTGTCGCCTATCTTTTTGCAATGTATATCATCTACCCCGGTTAAATCCTTAATGCTTATATCAGGATGTATTAAGATAGAAGTGTTGACCGTATCGTTGGAAGTATTATTATCCACGGCATGGATATAAGCTTTCACATTATAGGTTCCCGTGGTTGACAAATCAAAAGTTTGGATTATCAATAGGGTGTCTTTTCCAAATCCTTGCAATTGACCATGCAAAGGATAAACAAACGATTGATTGTCTGCCCCTGTTATGTTTATCTGTAGCTCAGTAGTATCGTTTGCGAAATTGATAGCTTGTGCGGTTAAATTTTCGATGATAAATTGTAGCTTATGATTGGTAAGATTACATGCTATGATATTATCCACTTGAGGACTAAGAAGTTTAACGGCAATATCTTTTTCGGAGAAAATACGTATGCGATCTATGCTTTGATTGGCACCACCGAAACTGGAAGCCTCGAATACAATACTCAAACAAGCAGCTTGACTATAAGGAGTTAAATCAATAACAACATGTTCCCATCCGGGAGTTGTATAAGCGGCGTCATAACGGTTTAATGTTTTAAGCGTTTGGAAACTAGCTCCTCCATCGGTCGAGATTTTTAATACTACCAAATCATTATTGGTAGAAGTGGCATCGTGTGCATACCAAAATTCTAAGCTTGGATAATGAGTGCCTCTTAAATCAATGTTATTTAATATAGCTTGCGCAATGGAACCCATACCTCCGGAAGAAGCAAACTCCAATCGACCACTACCATACACAGGTGTTATAGAAGGATTACTACCCGAACCGGAAACTACTTGCCAGTTGACAGAACCTATAACTTGTTTAAAAATAAACTCGGAGGGTGTAGTACTAAAGTCTACATCATAAGGTAATGTAATGGGATTTACTGTATAAGTGCTACGCAATGTGTCATCAAAGTAATTGGTGTCTAAACCGGAATATACACTTACCGTAATTTGATAATTTCCCGGAAGAGCAATGGGCATTAAAGTAGTAATGTCGAAAGTATCGCTGCTTGCTTTGGTTAAAAATCCACTAGTGATAATCGTATCGGCGTTGTAATTAGTAGCGCCGGTAACGTGAACACTTAATCTCATAGGATGTGAATTGAAATAATAATCTTCCGTGCCGCTGTTTTTAACAATGACTTTTACCGGGGTGTAATCACCTAAACATTGTACGTCGTTTACTTTTACCGGATTTACTAATTTAGATAGCTCCAAATTATATCCTTCAATAACAGGAATGGAATAGGCTCCAATGGTAGTGAAAGCCGTGCGATATTTTCCATCTATATCATAAAGAACATTGCTTAAGCGAGGAACAATAAACAAACTGTAATCCGTCAATTGCAGACCGGTATTTATATTAATAAAGGAAGGATTGATATTTAAAGAATGCTGGTCTTGATTGCTTGCCGATATCCAGGCGGCTAATGTAGTGTAGTTGCTGTAATTATAATTTCCAATATTGGTAGCTCCGTAGAGGTTGTTATAATCGCCTGTATAAGTTCCGGATGAACTAACGTAGATAGGATGTCCGCTTAAAGATGTATTGACCAGTAAATTATTTTTACAATCGGCGGTATAGGAAGTACTGCTTGAAATATAGATATTTCTTACCGCTCCTGTTCCTGACATGTGGATGGAATTATTATATATATCAATGGGAGAGTAATAAACGTAAACTCCATAATAGGTTGAGGTGGAATATCCGATTAATTCATTGTTGGCAAACAAGGCCCTGTTGGAAGTATTGTAACGATTTACATTGTAGAGGTAAGCTAAATAGGGATATGATATGGCATTGGAGCGTTGGTGTATTTTGTTTGCCCTGACAGTCACATTGCAATTTTCCATGTGCAAGCCATTCCAATAAGTATTTGTATTACTGGCTCTTGAAAGCACAGTATTATTTGTCAAGGCTAAAGAGTCAATATAATATAAATACGTGGCATATCGATATTGATTACTGATAATATTACTATCCAATACGATTTGCGAACCATAGACAGTTGACGAAGTGCCCGCATAAAAATAAACTCCGTAATAACCACCATTAATAGTATTGGAAACAAAATGAATATGATGGCAAACTCCACCCGAGGCTTTATAAACAGCATATATTCCACTTGTGGTAGTAGTCGGATTGGATAATATCTTGCAATGATTGAATTCGATGTTATGATTAATGCCTGAGAAGAACACCGTATAGGAAGCGGCAATCCCATTGAAAGTCACATCTTTGAAAGTAAAATAGGAAGCATTTTTAAGGATCAAAGCCGTATCACCGG
Organism: Bacteroidales bacterium UBA5266; assembly: GCA_002411545.1. Classification (GTDB taxonomy): domain Bacteria; phylum Bacteroidota; class Bacteroidia; order Bacteroidales; family WCHB1-69; genus UBA5266. The sequence goes on from DHTG01000085.1 coordinate 45,844, forward strand.
TAAACACTACACTATCGGCATTGGCAGCCATGGAAGTAATGATGAGTCTACGATGGGTATTTGCTCCTAAAACACTGTTTTGTAAGCTTAGCTTGTTATAGGTTCCCGACGCCAAGGCCAGCGTTACCGTTGCTGACATGCTGCAGGTATTGATGATATCGAATGCATCGGCCAAATTACTGAAGTCGCCGTTTGGTCCTACCGTATAATATCCTTGCATCGTGGAAGCACAGGCATAATTGGTATATCGTAAGGTATCGTCCGTTTTGATCTGATCGTTTAAGCTTCCTAAGGCACTTAAGTAAACTACTAATTGGTTCGTGCCGTTTTGGTAGAATATTTTTCCTAAAATTAAGGTGTCTTTTTCGCCGGTAGGTAGATTTCCGCTCCACGACACAGGGGTTTGCAATACATTATTAAAGGACCAATTAATGGTTGCGCTCGTAATGCTTGAGGTGCCTGCATTCTTGAGTACTACTTCCAAATTACTGGAGTCGTTGGCCAAAGGTGACAGTCTCCAATTCAATACTTCGACCAGACTTCCATTATCTCCTTGTACAGCATCGGCATAACATCCTTTAGCAGTAGTTGGCAATCGTAAATTTCCTTCGATGTCGGTATTCACGCCTGGATAGGTCGGACAGCTAAATCCGTTGTAGGATGTTAATTTCAGATTTATAGTTGAATCGATAAAATCGGGTAATAAATTGGTGGAGTTCACATCGCTCAATACCGTATTTTGCCAATTACTTAAGGTGGCTTTGATCGATGAGGAAACATATCCTAAATTGCCGGAGGAATAGTAATTGTTGTAGTCAATACCATAATATGAGGCATAAGTCGACGAATAGGATCCGGCTAAATACATAGCATAGGGAGTGGTGCCTCCGTTTGCAACAAATATATTGTTTTTCATATTGGCGCTATAGGTTGTATCTGAATATGTATACCAATAAACGGCCCTGCTATAGGAAGATGAACCTGTAATTAAAACAGTATTATGAATATAATCAACAGCTTTTGGATAATCAATAAAAATACCATAGGTATAATCGGCATTGGAATGAAGATAAATTTCGTTGTTAGCTATCAGGGATGAATCGACATAATAAGTATAGATTCCATATAAGTAATCGCTAATGGATACATTATCAGAATATATTTTATTGCCTATCACTGTACCCCCCTTATGCATTTCCTCCAAATACATACCACACCACTCGGGTCCATTATTAATATTACGCGAATGTATCGTATTGAAAGATGTACTGATTGCATTGACATAGTAATAATACACGCTGAAATAATAATGGTTGGTAAAGGTATTGCTGTCAACCCTGACATTTTGTGCTAATGACGTACTTGAATTATCTAAACCAATTCCAAAATAGCCCCCGTTAAAGTTCGAATTTCGGATGATTAATCCCGAAATAGTATTTCCGCTCGAGTTTTGATAAATGCCTCCGTGCATAGGAGTTATTGAATCCGGATTTGCGTAGAAGTTACAATGATTGAAATCTAAATCTTTAGCATCGCCTGTTATCAAGACCGCATAATCGGCTAAAACAACATCGAAGGTGATGTTATTCACATTCACATTGGCTGTATTGTGTAAGTGAAGTGCGTTGCCTGCATTCGGACGAATAATCACACTATCTTTGTTTCCACTTAAAGATGTGATAGTTAACGTATAGTTTCCTAAAAGATTTTCCAAATCAGCCAATACAACATTTTCTACATATACACCGTTTTGTAACTTTAACATAATGTCGCCATTAACCCCGCATCGGGAACCAATATAATAGGCTTCCGTAATACTTGCCACATCGGCACCAGCGCCGGTCCCTACAATAAAATCGCCACTGACGGGACCATAACATCCATAGGATATGATTTGTAGGGTGTCATCCTTGGTCGTAGTATCTATTTGACCATTAGGCATACTTACCCAAACTAAAATAGTATCGTTTAGCAAATAACGTTGGGTATAATAACCTAAGGTGATGGTGTCGTTAAAATCTTCCGGTAAATGACCTCGATATACAACCGGTGTTTGTAAGACTCCATTAATAGACCAATGCAGATAACACGAATCCAAATATTTAATCCCTTTGTTTTTTATGGTAACATGAACCGCTTGAGTACCTCCCATGGTGCCTTCCATAGGATGGTTAATACTATACATGGCCACGCTATTGGAGTCGTTGTTGCCAAGAGTAACTACATAAAAACGGGCATTGGCACGATCGTAGCTTAATCCTCCATTATAAGGAGTTGAATAATTCGGGAAATTTGCATCTTGATAATCATAGGCCACCATATAATTGGGAGTGGAAGAATAATAAAATTCCGTATAAGGAGAATCGTAATTACCGTCTTTATTTTCCCAATAAATCAATAAATTCTTACCGGGGTTTAAGGTAAAAGGTATTTGTAGTGTTACTTCCGACCATCCGGTAGCAGAAAGATTATACGTGCCCGACCACACCAAAGTGGCTCCTGCCGTAACAGGATTTATATAAGCATCACTGGATACCGTATTATCGCTTACCTCTTGAAAATAACAACTTTGATTGGTTGCGTTGGCCATGCTTGATTGCAATTGCCAAGCTAATTTGGTTATTAAGCCACCTCCCGAAGCAGGATTAATTTCCGAAGCCAAATATAACATACGCGACCAACTGTAATTATAATACCTGTTCATAGGCGTATAATTATCGTAATTTGTACCATTACCCACAATCACATAGCCCGTTACACCTCCACCCGATAAGCGTTTGATATAAAAATTATCGTGTATGGACAACTTATTTCCAAAAGAATCCGTAACATACACGGTGTAGTGTACATCCGTTCCAAATATTTGTTGAGGAATTGCGGCACTGAAGGTATCATTGCCGAGATAAGTCATTAATAAAGTGTCGTATGTATTAACAGCATTATAGGTATACCTTACATACAAATACACCGGTGTTGGAACCGAACTTGCCGTGCGGGATGATATCAAAGCTTTTACCGTAAAAGGACCGGTATTGTAAACCGTATCGGAAATATTCGAAACAAAAGCCACGTTTATACCTGTTTGACCATAACTTATTATGCTTAATGTGTCATCAAAGTTTGTTGAGTCATACACCCCGTTCGGATAGCTTGTCCATATAACCAACGTATCGTAACCACCGGCTTTAACGGGGTAATATCCAATCGTATCCTGTACATTGAAATCTTCCGGCAAATGACCTTTCCAGGCAAAAGGAGCTTGGAGCAGACCGTTTAAAGTCCAATTTATGTAACATGAATCTAAATAGGCTATTCCTTTGTTTTTAATGGTAACAATAACAGGTGTTTGATTTACAGGATCGGCAAAAACAGTATCTTGTGGGCTGTCTATGCTGAACATGGCCACACTGTTGGAGTCATTTCCTCCCATTGCTGATATATAAAAACGGGCATTGGGACGTGCGTAATCCAATCCTCCGTTCGTAGGAATTGAATAAGCAGGGAAAGAACCATCATCATAGTCATAAACCGTCATATAGTTGGGCGTTATGGTATAATAAAAATCACTGTAAGGATAGGTGAAACTACCGTCTTTATTTTCCCAATATACCAATAAATTTTTACCGGGGGTTAATATAAAGGGAGTCTGTAGTGTAACTTCCGCCCATCCGGTTGCAGTAAGATTATAGGTTCCCGACCACACCAAAGTGGCACCGGCCGAAACAGGATTAATATAAGCTACATTAGAAATGGTGTTATCCGTTACTTCTTTAAAATAACAGCTTTGATTTGTGCCACTTGTGCCAGTCGTTGCCACTTGCCATGCTAGTTTGCTGATTAAACCTCCTCCCGCACTAGGACTTAGCTCAGATGCTAAATATAATATGCGCGACCAACTGTAGTCATAATATCTGTACATAGGAGCATAGCTATCGTAACTGGTCCCGTTACCAACAATCACATAACCCGTTACACTTCCTCGGTTGATGCAAAATTTATCTTGAATGGATACTATATTTCCAAAAGAATCAGTAATATAAATTGCATAATGCACAACTGTCCCGAATATATGTTGAGGTATTACGGCACTGAAAGTATCATTGCCAAGATATGTCATCGGTAAAGTATCATAGCTATCTATACCATTATAAGTATATATAACCATTAAGTTAACGGGCAATGGAACAGGTACTGATGTGCGCGATGAGATCAAGGCTTTTATCGTAAAAGGACCGGTATTGTAAACCGTATCGGAAAAATTCGAAACAAAAGCCATGTTTAATCCTGATTGACCATGACTTATTATGCTCAATGTGTCATCAAAACTTGTTGAATCGTAAGTACCATTTGGATAGCTCGTCCATATAACCAACGTATCGAATCCTCCGGCTTTGGGAGCATAATACCCAATCGTGTCCTGTGCATTGAAATCTTCCGGCAAATGACCTTTCCAGGCAAAAGGAGCTTGGAGCAGACCGTTTAAAGTCCAATTGATGTAACAAGAATCTAAATAGGCTATCCCTTTGTTTTTTATGCTTACTACTACGGGGGTCTGATTTACAGGATCAGCGTTTACTGTATCAAGGGGACTGTCTATGCTATGCATGGCTACGCTGTTGGTGTCATTCCCCCCTATGGCCATTACATAAAAACGGACATTGGGACGATCGTAATCCAATCCTCCGTTCGTAGGAGTTGAATAAGCAGGGAAAGCGTCATCATCATAATCATAAACCGTCATATAGTTGGGCATTACCGTATAATAAAAATCACTGTAAGAAAAGGTATAACTACCGTCTCTATTTTCCCAATAAATCAATAAATTTTTACCGGGTGTTAATACAAAAGGCGTTTGTAATGTTACTTCCGTCCAACCTGTTGCAGTAAGATTATAGGTTCCCGACCACACCAAAGTGGCACCGGCCGTAACAGGATTAATATAAGCAGCATTTGAAATGGCATTATCCGTTACTTCTTTAAAATAACAGCTTTGATTTGTGCCACTTATACCGGTCGTTGCCACTTGCCAGGCTAATTTAGTAATCAAACCTCCTCCGGAAACAGGATTAATTTCCGAAGATAAATACAACATACGCGACCAACTGTAGTCATATAATCTGTTCATGGGAACATAATTATCAGAACCGATACCGTTCCCCACTATGACATAGCCCGTTAAACCACCTCCTGACAATCTTTTTATATACAATCCTTTTTGAGTGTAATTGGTGTTTCCTGCGGTATCCATTCCGACAATGGAATAAACAATCGAGGTGCCAAACATATGTTGAGGGATTATAGCCTTCCACATGCTGTCGCCGGCAATGGGTATCATTACGATGGAATCATGGGTGGTAACATTATTATAGGTTGCAGCATAATATAACTTGGGTGTCAGTAATGGGGCAGGAGTTCGAGTGGCTACTTTAGCTTCTATCTCAAAAGGTCCGGTATTAAAAACCGTATCGCCATAGGTAGAGGTAATGGCTACTTCCGGTGGACTAATGGGATTATTCGAAGCAATGATGTTAAAATTATCTATCAGCCACCCGTAAACAAAATAAGTGCCTAAAGCAGTGCCTCTGGTAATGATAAAACGAAATTGTACTTGCGCATAAGACACTTCATCCGAAACATCAAAATTTTCTGTTTTCCACCAAGTATTGCCGGGAGTAGCCAATGAATCGTTTGCTTGCCATTCCGTATAACTTGCGTGATTAAACATGGCATTGGTATACACACCACTTCCTTTATAGGATGAAGTAGGGATGGCTGCCCAACTAGCCCCTCCATAATTTTCTTTGTATTCAATCCGGCAAATATCATATCCGGAGACTTTACAGATATGACTGAACTGTAACCAAATATACGAGTAAGAAGAAAAATTGTAAAGGGGAGAGGTTAACACGCTTGTATCGCCGGCATTATTGCCGATAGGTACAATCCCCTTATAAGAAGTATGACTGCTTACGTACAAATTTGTGTCAGCTCGCCAGGATGTGCCGGGTGTGATGGTCCATCCTGTTAAACTACCTTCAAAGGTTTCGTTTGCAATACTGACAATCTGGGCTTTGGCAAAAGTTATGCTCATGACCCAAACAAGTAAAAAAATACACTTTTTCATTTCTAATTTAATTTTATGTTTTGTGAATTCGATACATGTTTTTATTCCGTATACAATTGGTAGAATTCACTAATACCATTGCATTGAATGTGTCGGTGTAAAGTTTATATGTTTGATTTTTTAACTATTTGATGTGTCTTCTTCGTTTTTGTTATTTATTTCATTAATAATTTTCTTCAAAAATATTAAAAAAAATAATATAATGTGAAAATATTAAAAAAATATTAGTCAAGATAAAATCATTAAAAACAATGTGTTATGTGTTGTTGTATAAATTTATTTTACATTTACAATATATTTATTCAAAAAATTGTAAAAAATATACGGAAATCAGCAATATTTGATATAAGTTAAAATATACTTTACTTTGCTTCGGAATAATCGGGGTTCAACATGCAACGATAGTTTTTTATTTGCTGCTGTTTTTACCTGCTTCTGACGGGGAAAATAACACATGTGTCCGAATAAATGACATTATTGTCCGAAAAAAATTCCGACATTGTTACAGATTCTGAGCGAAGCGAAGAATCTGTTGGATTATATTGGACAATAGTGTTTTGTAATAAAAAATGTTACATTTCCTCTGTGAATTTTAAAAGAAATTTTTATCCGTCTGTGTGTAATTGGATAATTTCATGTACATTTGCAGCGTAAAATATAAACATATGCAAGATGGCAGTCTTTTTAATTAAGCAGAGCCCTCATCGGTTTTTACTAGATCTCTTTTCGCCATATTTCGTACCTTTTTTATAACGGCTTTTCCATTGCTTTTATATGCTGACAAAAAACAGACAAAACAGTATAAATTAAAGAAAATATCTCTAAAAAAGACATTGATAAAAAAGAAGTTGTTAAGACTCAAAAAGCAATAAGTCTTGATATTCATATAGAATGGGAAGAATGGGCAGAGCGACTAGAAACTGAAAAAGCAGATTTGTATAATTTTGAAATAGTTATTGATTGCGTTTTTAATCCGATATGTAATGAAAAGAGTTTTATTATTGATATTTTTAAATACACTGTATTCATGTACAGTTAATATAGAAATATCAGATATTTCAAAAACCCCAGGGTTATATAGTGGATATAAAGAGCTGAATAATGAAGAAAAACAATTAATTATTAAATTATGAATATTCCGGTTAAATTGACCCCATGCGTCTTGTTATGTAAATATTAATCCATGAGCGAAAATCAATTACGAATTACGAAAGTCAGTTGCGAGTCGAGAGACGATTTTTTGTTCCGAAAAATCAAAAAAA
>DHTG01000064.1 GCA_002411545.1 Bacteroidales bacterium UBA5266
TGACAACAATCGGAAAAATGAACAACGGATGGGTTTCCCTCTAAAACAAACTCATCTGTTGACAGCTAGGCTTGGGAGGTTTCTTTTCTATGGTTTCCGTTAATGAAACGGGTATTTCTTTGACAAATCTTGACAGAGTTTGATTTTCCGTTCGGTTAAACGTTTTTCTCGTTCGTGCATTTGTAATAAACAATTGATCTTTGGCACGGGTAAGGGCAACATAAAAAAGCCTTCTCTCTTCTTCCATATCGATGTTATCTCGCAACAAAGGCGTAACTCCTTCTTCGGCGCCTGCAATGAATACGACAGGATATTCAAGTCCTTTGGAAGCGTGGAAGGTTAACAGGGTTACGGCATCTGTTTTCAGGCGTGCCACATCGGTATAGGTATCCAACAAAATGGTATACAGGAACTGTTCCAAATCTCTTCCGTATTCCTTGGCGATATGGAGCATGGTTTCTTTCCGGATGAGTCCGGTTTCATCCAAGGTTTCTTCCGGGATGAATTTTTCAAAAATAAAAGAAACGGCTTCTGTTGTATTTTGTGTTGCAAAAACGTTTTCGCCTTCTTTACCGAAAAGTGACACAAAACGCGTTTCTTCAGGATGAGATAAAAGAAAGGCCTGTTTCTCTTTGTTGCTCATTTTGAAACCTTTCCTAAGCACTCCGTCTAATGCAATAATATCTTCCGGATAGAGATACAACTTTATTATATCGGTAATGAGATGGAAGGGGTAGGTTTCTAAAAAAGAGGAAGCATCTCCGAAACGTACCGGGATGCCCGACTGTTTACAAGCTCTAAGCAAAGCCTTGCCTATGGCATGGGTACGGAACAGCACTGCGATATCGGAAAAACCGTATGAACTGTCCTGATGGATATTATTCCCGATAAGGTTGTTGAATCCTCCGATCAGTTTCTCAATTTCTCCGGTGATAAAGGCAGCTTCTTTGTATTCGTCGGCTGCACTGAAGAGGCGGATTTTTCCCTTGCCGGGCTTATGGGCGATGAGCCGTATATCCTTACGCAGCCTGTTGTTACGAATAATACTACTTGCCGATTCCACAATAAAACCGGAAGAACGATAGTTTTGTTGAAGAGAAATTTCTTTTGCATTGAAATCTTCGCTAAACCGGAAAAACAAGCTTACATCCGATCCCCGAAATCCGTAAATACTTTGATCCGGGTCGCCAATCGCCAGGATATTCTTGCCTTTTGCCGACAGTTTTAAAAATTCATATTGCAGGGGATTGATATCTTGGAGTTCATCAACGGCAATGTACTGATAACGGTTCCGAAAAAGCTCCAAGTGCTCCGGTTCCGTATGCCATAACCTGACGACAGCACCCATGATATCTGCCAGGTCTATGCCACCGTTTTGCAACATGAAATTTTGATATGCAGCAGCAATCTTCTTTAGTTCGTCTGCATTTTCCGGACAATTATTTTCAAAATAGGCTTTCAGTTTGTTTGATACACTTTTCAGAGTCTTTTCTTCTTTCTCCGGGAAAAGCGTCCCGAGGATGATTTCACGGCTTTCATCGTCATAGACTGTATGCAGGGTTTCATAACGCTCCTGCAATACGGCAAAGGCAATCGAGTGAAAAGTACCTACCATAATTTCTTTGGACGTTTCTTCCAGTACAGCTGTTAGACGGTTTTTCATTTCATCGGCGGCTTTATGGGTAAACGTTACTGCCAATATTTCTTCCGGAAGTGCCTTTCTCTTTCGGATACAATGGGCGATCCAATCAATTAATGTTTTGGTTTTTCCTGTACCGGGACCTGCGGTAACCAATACGGACCCTTCGGTTTCACATACCGCTTGTTGAGCTTCATTTAAAGAATGGCTATCTGTTTGTTCCGTCTGATCGGGGAAGCAAATTTCCTTTGTGATTTCCGTATTTCTACTTTTGCGTTTGGCGGTTTTAGTAGTATCAACCGCTCCAAAGAGATCTGTCTGACCCGTAAGTTGGGAGATTTCTCCTTCGTTAAAGATTTTAATAGTACCATATTCCCCGTCATAACCGCCTTGAGGATGTACCTCCTGTGCCCGCATTCGTCTTATGGCTTCTGCCAGCAGACAGCCTGCCTGTTTTTTGATATCTTCAATCGGAACCTCTCTCAGCAAGGTGAATTCATTACCGAACGAAGAGATGACTTGCTGAAAACACCGGTTCACCGTTTTACTCGAAGCGGAAGTGTTTTTGATTTCGGCAAGTATTTCGGGTAAAGGAATGATATAGTGAAAATCCGATGCTCCTTCGGGCTGCTGTGGTTGCCTGCGGTCGGACAATTCGGAAACACGATGCAGAACACCTATCGTCAGGGGTTGCCCGCATTTCGGACAAATATTTTTGTGTCTGATGCTTTCTTCCGGTTCGAAACAGACATTACATTTGCGATGCCCGTCCATGTGGTATTTGCCTTCTTCAGGAAAAAATTCATACGTACCGAGGAAACCTTTCCTTGTTTTCAAGGCATCGAATAAAGCATAATAGCTTTGTTCGGTATTGAATAAGGTAGCTTCACGTCCCAGTTTTTGTGGAGAATGCGCATCCGAATTGGACACTAAGGTGTATTTGTCAAGCATGCTCAGTCGCCAGTTCATTTCGGGATCCGATGATAAACCGGTTTCGAGTGCAAAGATATGATGAGATAAATCACCGAAACATGCTTCTAGCGTGTCATAACCGGATTTAGATCCGAAGAGAGAGAACCAGGGAGTCCAGATATGGGCGGGGATAAGATGGGCATTTTCGGAAGTTTCCAGTACAATTTCCAACAAATTGCGTGCAGGTAATCCCAAGATGGGTCTCCCGTCTGCTTCTATGTTTCCGATCTGCGCCAGCTTCGCATTGATACGCGCTACCGTTTCAAAATCGGGAGCATATATACAATTATGATTCTTATACACCTTATCCCCCTGTTTATAAATGGAGCTTATCTCGGAGGTAAGGCAAAACCTTACGTCAATATTCGTGCATTTGAATCCGTTGACTTCTTCTTTCGGAGGATTTTTCAAACGGAACAAACCGGTTCCATCCGGCTCCAGTTTTTCTTTTATTTCTTTAAACCAGAGCGGATGCGTAAAATCTCCCGTACCTACTACATGGATGCCTTTGATGCGTGCCCATTGGAAAAGTGATTCCAGATTCAGTTCCTTACTGGTGGCTCGCGAATAGTGAGAATGAAGATGAAGGTCGACAATATAAAACATACCTGTTTATTTTTGTTGTTTGATATTTTTCTTTTGATTCCCGTTTTATGGCGCGATAAACTCTAATTTGTATATATACCTCCTGATTTTTTTCAAGAAAAATAATACCGCATAAATTATGGTTGTTACTTCTTATAACAAAGCATGTAGATGGTGCCATTTTCTATCAAACGTAGTTTATACCTTTCTAACATTTGAAATAATGCACATTTCTGCTTGCAAAGATAATTACGTTTTTTTATATTCGAATGTTTTTACTATGATTATTTTGATTTTTTTTTTTAAAGGTTTTCATAACAATATCAATAGGTTGTTTTTTATAAGTTTGTTATGACAAAAATGGGTTTAAGTTTTTCCGTTATGGCTCTCTATGTTCAATGACGGATATAAAATTATTCTCACTGAAAATAAGCAAAATAAAAAAAGTTTATCTGAAACGATTTTTTGTAATAAAAAAAAGTAACTTTGCCCCGAAAATATAAACCAAAGAAACGATGAAAACACTACCGGTAAAATTAATTCAATATCTATTAAATAGAGAGTATGTCTTATTCTTTTGCGTGTTATCTTTCCCTTTGCTTGTGTTTTTATATGTATTTAATGATTTGTTTCCGTGTTATAAAACAATGCGTTTATCCTTCTTCATACGCAACAATACCTGTTATGTATGGGAAGTAACAACCTTTATATAGCGGGGTTATCCCGCGAAGTAAAAATATAATAAAAGAAGAAAACCGCTTATTCTATAATAAGCATAAAGAAACGATAAATTACACAAAATTAATCAAATTAGAATATTAATAACATAAAATTTAATAATAATGAAAACATTAGTAAATAATATATTTTTTAAAATTGTCTTATTCATAGCCGGATTTTGTTTTATTAATAACATTGCATTATGTGAAGTTGGACCTGTAGTAATTAGTTCTTTGACGATTAAAGGTGGAAAACCCATTGCACCTGGTGTTAATGGGTATCGATACGTCCATCAATTCCTTAAATCTGATGGAACTTATAAATTAGAATGTACGGGAAGAGGGAACAATCTATGTGCCATTTATTACGCTTATGGTCCAGATGGTGGAACGGTTACTGTATCAGACAATAACAATAATTCATATTCTTTTTATTACTCTCAATTTGAAAGTGTAGTTAATGAAATGATTAACGAGATATCTTTAGAACAGGAAGCTTCACATAAATCCAGACAGTTAATTTTATATTCTATTGAAGGTCACCAAGTTCATATTGGAGTAGTGGCACATACTGTTGATTTAGAGGATGATTGTGGAACACTTGAAACAGAATTTTCAATAGTAGTTGTAGAATTTTAAAATTTATAACAACAAGATAGATTGTATGCCTTTACAATCTATCTTGTTTTAAAATTATCAATAATGAAAACCTTTTATGTATTTATCCTATTTCAAATAATTATCTCGGCGTACTCTCAAAATCACCTTTGTTCCATACTGGAACACGATACGACAATTATTTTTAACCATCTGCAAACAGACTATTTAGACGATTATCGAGTTGCTTTAGACAACGAACGTATTTGGTTTTATAAGTACAATGCGTCTTATATGCATGCTAATGAATTTACCCTTTATTGCTTTTATATAAATGAAACGAAAGTCGATTCTTTTATTATTAAAATTCCTCGTTTAAATAGTTCTCTACGAAAAGACTATTATGATAATTATAATCTTTTCACGGTTTATAATGATTTTATCTTACTCGGATATGACCGTTATCTACTTATTCTAAAAAGAAACAATAACACATTTAAGATTTATAAAAAATTAAAACTTAACATACAATTATTACCTGAATTTGCTTCATTTATCTCAGAGAACAGCATATTCTTGGCAAGAAATGAAAATTTTAGTATATATCCTAAAATAAAATCAAATACGCAAATAACAGTATATAATCTTTATCCAGCAAAAAAGGGCTACTCCATACAACCGTTTTTTCCATTTATTGCTTCCACACATTGCAGATATGGTGGTGATTTTTTCTCTGTCAACTCAGACAGAACATGCATATCATTCCATCAAAGAACTAATTATCACATAGACCTGTTCGATACAAGCTTATTGTTACGCGAAAGCATTCATTTTACACCTGATTATTGGCATCAGGTACCTGAAGATCAAATCCGGTTGATAGATAGTTCTCAACAAGCATATATTCTGATTTCATGTGTTATGCCACTATTAAAAAAACATTCCTTTTTAGATCATGTATATTGGTTAGATTCAAATACGATTCTAACAAAGTATTTCAATCAAAATATATGTTATTATGATGTCATTGAGAAACAAAATAACGAATGGAAAATTTCAAAATCTCAATTAAACGTAAATACTCCGAATACAAATGAAGTAATTACAAAAAAACAATACTGGATTGTAAAGCAACATTTGGATAAAGTGTTTATATATAAAAACAAAATGATTTGTGTTTCCTCCATTCCAGCTATCAATCCCATAGGAAAGACGATTGATGCCTATACAGCCGATAAAACAACTTATTTCAAAAACCAATCGGCTTGTTTTTCAATCGCTGTATTTACGCTAAAATATCCTTAATATGTATCTAAAGTTTTATCATATCATTCTATTATTGTTGTTTGTTCCTATTCTAAAATCGCAAAATTTATCCTATGCGAATTTTGCTTTTTCAATTGATAATAAAATTGTACCCTTGTATGAGCATTCAAAAACAATCATCATAGTGATTCCCAATATCTATTGTTCGGGATGTGTAAAGCAAATTTCATATTTCTTTGTTAAACAAGTAAAACATAAAGCAAATTTCTCATTGATTATTCTTACAGAGGGATTGGATGATAAACCCTCCTTCAACAGAGGACAAATCAGTCACTTTACACAGTTATTCCCTGATTGCAAAGGCGTTTATTTCGAATTTCCCGAAAGAATGTCAAAAGAAGAACGCCAACGTCTAAATCTAACATCCTATTTCAATGTGTCCTATGCTCCCTCCGCATATCCTTTGATACTGCTTAAAAGTGAGCATTCATGCCTGTTGTTCAAATACAATGAATTCAATGACAAAGCAAAAAAAATAATCAAACGATTTTGCCGTTCTAAATCATTATGAACGGTTCAAAAAGAAATTTATAAAACATCGTAATTCCCTTTAGCATGAATTCATCTTTGCAATATTCAAAAAAAGCAAGTAAGACAGTCCGTTATGAGGAAATCCTGCCGCAAATAAAATCTTTAGTTGAAAGCGAAACAGATATGATTGCCAATATGGCAAATATATGTGCCGTATTGAAGGAAGTATTTGATTTCTTTTGGGTTGGTTTTTATTTAGTAAAGGACAATGAATTGGTTTTGGGTCCTTTTCAGGGATCGTTGGCGTGTACTCGAATTTCTAAAGGAAAGGGAGTGTGCGGAACAGCATGGGAGCAGGCTCATACGTTGATAGTTCCCGATGTAGATCAATTTGAGGGACACATTGCCTGCAGTTCACTTTCTCGTTCGGAATTGGTATTACCCTTGTTTTACAAAAACGAGATAATAGCCGTTTTAGACATAGACAGTCAACATTTAGATCATTTTGATGATACCGATGCATTTTATTTAGAACAAATGTTAAGCTATTTATCAAAATAACATCTTTGTTTCTAAATATTTGAATAAAATGTAGGCATTTTACTTGTATTTTTATTAATGATTTATACAATAATATGGGATGTTTGCGTTTTTAATTATAATAATGATTCAGTAAAATAAGTATAAATTCAAAATGAATAGTGGTGAAAAAGTTAATTGTATGTTTATGTGTATGTTGTTCAATGCTAAGTATGGCACAACAGAAAGTGACGGAAGAAAAATTGTTGCAAATCATGCAAACCGAATTGAATCGGAATATGCAAAGATTGCAAAATGAAGAAGTTCCTGTGTATTTATTAAGTTATCGTATCGATGATCAACAAGAACATGCGATTGCATCCAGTTTTGGTGCCTTGAGTTCCTCCCAAAAATCCTCTAAACGAATGTTGACCATACAGGTAAGAGTGGGAAGCAAAACGATGGATAATTATAGAGAAACCCGTAAAGCCGATTATACCGAAGGTAATATCAGGTTCTTTGTCTCAGAGAAACGCATATCCTTAGATGATGATTCAAAATCTATCGCTCAAACGTTATGGCTTGAAACAGAAAATGTGTATAGGATGGCAGTGAAAAAGTATGAACATATAAAGACGACGGCTTCGTTGTTGGTTGACAGGGAAGATCAGTCTCCCGATTATTCCGATGCAGACAAAGTAAGCTATTATGAACCTCCTATTGATTTTGCTACCTTGAATTTCAATGCGAAGCAATGGGAAGATAAGCTAAAATCATATACGGAACTCTTTGTTGATAAAAAAGAAATATTAAGCAACAGCGGTTTAGTGAGTATATTATTACAGCGCAAATATTATGTCAATAGCGAAGGTACATCCATAGCGCAGAATTATACCGCAGCATTTTTATATATTACGGCACAAACACAAGCCGATGATGGAATGGAATTGCCTATGTATAAAAGTTATTTTGCACATACCCCTTCCGGATTACCAGATGATGCTACCGTTAAAAACGATATTTATCAAATCATTAATAAATTGATTCTTATGCGTACAGCACCGGTTGTGGATGCTTTCAACGGACCGGCCATTTTATCCAAAGAGGCTGCCGGCGTGTTTTTTCATGAGATTTTCGGACACAGAGTGGAAGGCTATCGCATGAAAAATGAATCGGATGCACAAACCTATAAGCGAAAAGTAAATGAAGAAATATTGCATCCCGATATATCCGTTGTTTTTGATCCAACCATTAATCAATACAGAGGTCTTCCTTTGAATGGCAGCTATCAATATGATGATGAAGGCGTAAAAGGACAAAGAGTGCTTGTTGTAGATAAAGGTGTGTTGAAAAACTTTTTGATGACACGGACCCCCATAGAGAATTTCCCCACATCGAATGGGCATGCAAGGGCTTCCATAAACTATCAACCGGTTTCCCGTCAATCCAATTTAATCGTGGAGACGGCTCGTCCGTATACCGATGTGGAATTGAGACAGCTTTTAATAGAAGAGGCGAAGAAACAAGGGAAAGCCTATGGATATCGCTTTGAACAAGTGAGAGGTGGATTTACTTTGGTAGGAAGATATTTTCCTAATTCATTTAATGTTACTCCTATTGAAGTCTATCGTGTGTATGTGGATGGCCGTCCCGACGAATTGGTAAGGGGTGTAGATTTGGTAGGAACCCCCTTAGCGATGTTCTCACAGATAGAGGCTTTAGGCGATACGCACGGGAATTTCATTGGTACTTGTGGAGCAGAATCAGGAATGGTCCCTGTAAGTTGTTGTTCCCCCGCTTTGTTTGTGAAACGCATCGAAACACAGAGAAAGTCTAAAAATCAAGACATTGCTCCTATATTGGAACGTCCTTATGAAAAAGATATCGCTCCTCAAAGCGATTTTAATTCCATGGCTTTTAAAGCGATGGAAGATGAAATAAACCGTAATATGTCATTGAGAGTGGATAGTTTACAAGCTCCTTATTATATTAGTTATCTAATAAGCGATGCGAAAATCACGGAAGTAAGCAGTTCGTTGGGAGGCTTAACTAAGTCAGAGCAATTACCTTATAAGAATCAAACAACAACAGTATTAGTAGGCAATCACACCTTTAATAATCTAAATTTTTCAACCAATCCCAACGTACGAAGATCTTTTCCTGTAGAGGGCGATTACAATGCGCTGAGAACTTCGCTGTGGGCAACGACCGATGAATGTTATAAAAAAGCGGTTCAAACGTTGGAATCTAA
>DHTG01000021.1 GCA_002411545.1 Bacteroidales bacterium UBA5266
TAAACATTCATTTTACTAAGAATTATGTTTTAAAAGGAAGCGGAGAGGAACCAATTACGAATTAAAAATTACGAATTACGAGGGATGTCGCAAGATGCGAGACGGTTTTTTTTTGTTCCAAAACAGGGAGGTAAATCATTAGGTATGAACTTTTCGTGAATCGATTGGTGTAATTTGTTGTTGTTTTCCGTATGAGGTAAAAAATATGCGAAGTGTCTCTTTATTTTATCGGAAATTATGTACATTTGCATTTATTTTAATAAATAAAAAAATAATAAGGAAATCAATGAGTTTAAAGGTTAGATTTTTTAAATTTCTTTTAAAAAAAACGGGATTTACAATAGATTATAATGTCCCGGAGGAAGCAAGGAAAAGTGTAATGGCATTTGCTCCTCATACGAGCTTATGGGATTTTGTAGTAGGAAAAATGGTTTTTGTTGCGATGGGAGTTCAAATTAAGTTTCTTATAAAAAAAGAATATTTCTTTCCTCCCTTAGGGTATTTTTTGCGAAAATGGGGTGGAATTCCTGTTGATAGCAAACGCATCCGAAGTTTACCCATTGATGTTGGAAATCTTATCAAGTCCTCAGAGAAAATGACAGTCTTAATTGCACCTGAAGGTACGAGGAAATTAGTCAAAACATGGAAACGAGGTTTTTATTTTATTGCCGAATATGCCAATGTTCCTATTTTTTTGTCTTACCTGGATTGGAAAACGAAAAGAGGAGGTATAGGACCATCCATTTATCCAAGTGGAGATTATGAAAAAGATTTGGAAAAGATATACACCTTTTATAGAGGCATGCAAGGGAAACACCCCGAAAAATTCAATTTATAATTATTGATGAAATATTTATATGTACTATATGAAGGGATTAAGAAGATTTTAGCTTTTGTATTTATTTTATTAATTAAGGCCTATCAATACCTAATCTCACCCTTAACCCCTGCCAGTTGTCGATTTACGCCGACCTGTTCTACGTATGGGGTGCAAGCTATCAAAAAACATGGTCCTTTCAAAGGAGGGTGGCTCACCTTAAAACGCATCCTTTCATGTCATCCTTGGGGGAAAAGTGGATACGATCCCGTCCCTTAATGATTTATTTCTATATATATTCATAAAAAAATATTCGATTTTATTTCAAAAAATGAAAGAAAATGAATGGCTGTGAAGCATTCTTAGAAATGTTTATTTTATAAGAATCAAATATACAATGAATTATATAATAATATTTTTTTTTAAGGAATTACGATATGTAAATAATTTTTTTTTACTTTTGCATTGCTTTTGAATATGACCAATGGTGTAATGGTAGCACTGCAGTTTTTGGTACTGCCTGTCTAGGTTCGAATCCTGGTTGGTCAACAAAGTTTAGAGTAAACGTTTTTAGAGATATATAAGAAGGAGAAACCAAAAGTTTACTCCTTTTTTAATACTATGTACCTATGAAAATGATAAGTAAGGATGCGGTAACACAATGGGTCTTGGAAGCCATTCAAGATACGGATTTGTTTATTACCGAAGTGAAGGTAAAAAAGGGAAATGTCATTTATGTGTTCTTAGATGGTGATCACGGAGTAAGTGTGGATGCTTGCAGTAAAGTGAGTCGTTATGTTGAAAATAAATTAGATAGAACAAAAGATGATTTTGAACTCAATGTGTCCTCTTTTGGATTAGGTCGACCTTTATTGATGTTTCGACAATATCGAAATGCAGAAGGAAAGATGCTTGCTGTTAAAATGAAAGACCAAAGCAAAATAAAAGGTGTTTTACTAAAAGCAGAAGAAGATAACATACAAATAGAAACCATAGGCACTAAAAAGAATCCTTCCATAATTCATCGTATTTCGATGGATGAAATTGAAGAAGCCAAAATTGAAGTTGTTTTTTAATGATAATTAATAATAGATATTTTTAAGAAATGAAAGAAGAAAACAGTCTAATAGAATCCTTTTCCGAATTCAAAGAATCGAAAAGCATTGACAGAGAAACATTAATGTTTATCATGGAAGATGTTTGCAAACATATGCTTTTGAAGAAATACGGAGCCGAAGCCAATATTAGTGTTATTGTGAATCCGGATAAAGGTGATATAGAATTTCAACGATATTTTGAAATTGTAGAGGATGGCAATCTTAGCAATCCGGTAACACAAATAGAATTATCCGAAGCTATTAAAATTGAACCTGATTTTGAAGTAGGGGAGGAAGTCTGCGAAAAAATAAGATTAGAAGATTTTGGAAGAAGAGAAATACTCTCCCTCAGACAAAATTTAGCTACAAAAATCATGGAATATGAAGGGGATCTTATTTATCAAAAATACAAAAGTCGTATAGGCGAAATAGTAAGTGGTACCGTACATCAAGTATTTAAAAAAGAAATTTTATTGCTTGATGAAGAAGGCATTGAATTGTTTTTACCGAAAACCGAACAAATTCCGGGCGATTTTTATAAAAAAGGCGACCCTATACGTGCCGTTGTCATAAAAGTAGAACCTAGAGTGAATTCTTCTTTTATTGTAGCTTCACGTACATCACCCGTCTTTTTAGAACGTTTGATGGAAGAAGAAATACCCGAAATATACGATGGCTTAATTATGATTAAAAACATTGTACGAGTTCCGGGCGAAAGAGCTAAAATTGCTGTTGAAACCTACGATGACCGTATCGACCCGGTGGGTGCTTGTGTTGGGATGAAAGGGGTACGTATACATGGTATAGTGAGAGAATTGAGAAATGAAAATATCGATGTAATTAATTATACAACCAACACAGCCCTATACATTTCGAGAGCACTTAGTCCAGCGAAAATTACCGGTATCGAAATCAATGAAGAGAATAAAAGTGTGAGCGTTTTTATGAAACCCGACCAAATTTCTTTAGCTATTGGTAAAGGTGGCAGCAATATTAAATTAGCCAGCAAACTAACCGGCTATGAAATCGATATTTTCCGTAACGACGCTATTGATGAAGAAGATGTGGAATTACAAGAATTCTCTGACGAAATCGAACAATGGATACTCGATACATTTAAAAATATCGGTTGCTATACAGCTAAAAATGTACTCGATATAAGTAGAGAAGAACTCATTGAACGTACCGATTTGGAAGAAGAAACCGTTGATGAAGTGTTACGCATTATCAAGGCAGAGTTCGAACAATAAAACTGTATTTTTAGAAAACGTATTTAATCATCTTAATTATATATATGTCAGAAGAAAAGAAAATAATACCAAGATTAGGAAAAGCGGCAAAAGAATTTAATGTAGCAACTTCAACTATTGTTGAATTCTTATCGAAAAAGGGTATTGTAGTTGAAAACAACGATAATACTAAATTGACAGCCGAATGGTATTCCTTGATAGATCAAGAATATAAATCGGAAAAGAATGTAAAAGAAGTGTCGAAAAAATTGGAAATTGGTAGCGGCTTTAAAACTATTTCTCCTTCTGACAATGAAAAAGATGAAGATAATTCTACACAAGAATCCGATAAAAAGGAAATTTTCATTAATCAACCCACTCAAATTGAAAAACCTTCGACAGAGCCTATTAAACTAAAAGCAGAGGAAGAAGTGAAAGTAGATATTACGGTTAATGTTCCCAAACAAGGGGTAAAAGTGGTTGGTAAAATCGATTTGGAAGATAAATCGAAAGTGAAAAAGAAACCTAAACCGGAAGAAAAACCTGTTTCAACGGAAGTTCTTCTTGTCGAAGATAAAGAAGAGATCACAGATCAGCCTGATAAAATTGAAACCCTACCTCAGGACATAATAGAAGTTAAGGTAAAGCCTCCTAAAGAAGAAAAAGAAGAAGCTGTTGTCGTTGAAAGCAGTAAAACAACCGAAGAAATTCCCATAGAGGATGAACCTTCTCCATCACAAAAAATGGAAATTCTTGAACCTGAAAAAGAGATAAAACAAGAACTACCCGAAATAGAGGATGCTATCGCAAAAAAAGAACCACAAAAGATAGAAACAGAAATTCCGATTATAAAAAATAACCTTAATATTATAGGAAAAATCAATCTTGATGATATAAACACCCGAACAAAACCCAAGAAAAAGTCAAGAGAAGAAATCATTAGGGAAAAGAACGAAAAAAGAGAGAAAGAGTTGGAATCCCGCAAAAAACAAAATGAGATACAGAAACAAAAAAAATCGGAACAACAAAAAGAACACAAAAAGGAAGATACATCTCACGATCCAGAAGCTAAAGACAGTAATATTATTAAAACCAGTAAAAAAGAATGGATTAAAAATACGGCTACTGATGAGGATGGTGTAAAAAGCAAAAAGAAGAGAAAACGTATACGTACCTTTACTTCAGAAAACGAACCTCCTCAATCAGATGATGGTATTAAAGGATTCACTAAAAAACGTAAAGATAGAATCGATAAAGCATCATTCAAAAAAGAAATTTCAGAAGAGGAAATTGAAAAACAAGTAAAGAAAACTTTAGCGCGATTAGGTCCTACAGGGAAAACAAAATCATCTAAATATCGCAAGGAAAAAAGAGAGCATCTTCAACATGAAATGTTTGAAGCTCAAGAACGATCCGAAAAAGAAAAGAATGTGTTGAAAGTTACCGAGTTCATTACTGCCAATGAATTGGCAAATATGATGAATATTCCGGTTACACAAATTATTTCAACGTGTATGAGCATTGGATTAGCTGTCGCTATCAATCAACGTTTAGGGGCTGAAACCATATCGTTGCTGGCAGATGAATTTGGATTTCAAGTACAATTTGTAGGATTAGATGAAGATGAAGAAGAAATAGAGGAAGTTAATCCGGAAGATTTGGTAGAACGTTCTCCTATCGTTACGGTTATGGGACACGTTGACCACGGTAAGACATCCTTATTGGATTATATTCGAAAAACCAATGTCATAGCCGGTGAATCAGGAGGTATTACTCAGCATATAGGAGCCTATGAAGTTACTTTAGTCAATGATAAACGTATCACTTTTTTAGATACACCCGGTCACGAAGCTTTTACGGCTATGCGCGCACGCGGTGCCAAAGTAACGGATTTGGTAATTGTGGTCATTGCAGCCGATGATAATATTATGCCTCAGACTATCGAAGCTATTAATCATGCGCAAGCAGCCGGTGTGCCTATCATATTTGCTATTAATAAAATTGATAAACCAAATGCTGACCCTGAGAAAATACGTGCGGCTTTAGCAAATATGAATCTGTTGGTGGAAGAATGGGGTGGTAAGATTCAAAGTCAGGATATTTCAGCGAAAAAAGGTATCAATGTGGATGTGTTACTTGAAAAAGTATTGATAGAAGCCGAAATGCTCGATTTAAAAGCTTCTCCTAAAATGTTGGCAAGCGGTACCGTCGTTGAATCATCCCTTGATAAAGGAAGAGGATATGTAGCTAAAATTCTCGTCCAAAACGGCACTTTGCATACCGGTGATATTATCGTAGCAGGGGTGGCTTATGGAAAGGTCAGAGCTATGTATAATGAAAGAAATCAAATTGTAAAAGAAGCCGGTCCCTCTGTTCCGGTACTTATTTTAGGTTTAAACAGTGCGCCTCAAGCCGGTGATACCTTCAAAGTATATAAAGAAGAAAGAGAAGCCAAACAAATAGTGAATAAGCGTATACAACTGGTTAGAGAACAAGGTCTCCGTACGCAAAAACATATTACCTTAGACGAAATTGGCCGACGTATTGCCATCGGCGACTTTAAAGAATTGAATATTATTGTTAAAGGTGACGTGGACGGTTCTGTAGAAGCGTTGGCCGACTCCTTATTGAAATTAACAACTTCGGAAGTACAAGTCAATATTATCCATAAGTGTGTGGGACAGGTTATCGAATCGGATGTGTTATTGGCATCTGCTTCCAATGCTATTATCATTGCATTCCAAGTGCGTCCTTCTGCAGGAGCTAAGAGAATAGCTGAACAAGAACAAGTCGATATTCGTACCTATTCAATAATCTATGACGCAATTAACGAACTAAAAGATGCCATCGAAGGTATGCGTGCTCCTGAAATCAAAGAAAATATTGTATGCAATATCGAAGTAAGAGAAACTTTCCATATATCAAAAGTAGGTACCATTGCCGGTTGTTATGTATTAGACGGTAAAGTTCAACGTAATACACAAATCCGTGTTATTCGTGATGGGATTGTTATTTATACCGGAAAGTTAGGTTCCCTCAAACGTTTCAAAGATGATGTGAAAGAAGTATCGTCCGGTTATGAATGCGGTTTGAATATTGATGGCTTCAACGATATTAAAGTAGGCGATATCATCGAAGGCTTTGAACAAGTGCAGGTGAAACGATAAAGCTATTTTTGAAGCTTATCGCAGGTATTTTTAATATAAAGATCAAGCAGCTTTTTGCCTGCCGCATAGGCACTGATTTTATTATCTAATAGTAATTTCTCTATATGAGGTAATTGTGCTTTGACGCCTTCGTCGGAATAGAATAGAGTAAATAACTCTTCTTCCAGAAAATGATAAAAGCGTTTCTCTGATTGCTTCAACCGATTTTGAACAAAATAGCCATTGGCTTTGGCATGAGCTACGTATTCATTGATTACATTCCAAATTTCATCAATGTTTTGGTTGTGAAGTGCGGATGAGGTTAATACGCATGGACGCCATTGAGAGGGAGATAAGGGGAAAAGTTTGAGGGCATTGCTTAGTTGTACTTTGGTTAATTCGGCTTTTTTTAAATTATCCCCATCGGCTTTGTTTACTACGATAGTATCGGCCATTTCCATGATGCCGCGTTTGATTCCCTGAAGTTCATCGCCTGCTCCCGAAATCATCAGTAGAAGAAAAAAATCAACCATGGAATGTACAGCGGTTTCCGATTGACCTACGCCTACCGTTTCGACGATAATGGTATCAAAGCCGGCAGCTTCGCATAAGATGATGGTTTCTCTTGTCTTACGTGCCACACCTCCCAATGATCCGGCAGAGGGAGAAGGACGTATAAAGGCATTTTTGTCAAGCGACAATTCATCCATGCGTGTTTTATCGCCTAATATACTTCCTTTGGAACGTTCGCTGCTTGGATCGATGGTTAAAACGGCTAACTTGTGATTCAAGGATGTGATATGTTTGCCGAAAACATCAATAAACGTGCTTTTACCTGCTCCGGGGACGCCGGTAATGCCTATGCGTACTGAATTACTTGCATAGGGTATACATGCTTCTATAATTTCTTGTCCTAATTCATGATGTTCACGTAGATTGCTTTCTATTAAAGTGATAGCTTGACTTAACACAATGATATTCTGCGATAGTATGCCATCTATATAGGCTTGTTTGCTCAGTAATGTCGGACGTTTTATCTTTTTTTTATTAAGATATGGATTGATACGAGAGGGTTGTTCTATGCCTTCTTGTACATGCAATGCCGAGCTCTTAGGTGTATCCATGTATATGTTTTTTTTTTGCAAAAGTATATAAAAATTATTAGTTACTACGCTTAAGCCATGCTTAAGTCGGGAATATTTCTTCCTATTTTACAAGGCGCCTTTGCATGTATAAACTATTCACACGGTTCGGCTTTTTTTAAAAGGTAGAACCGTGAGAACGTTCATATTACATGTATATGAATCTACTACCAGATAGCGGCTTGTAGTTCGGCCGTTAAGTACATGCTATTTCCTTCTTTTACATCAAAAGCTTTTATAAAGGCAGGGATATGAGGCAAGGTGCCGTTAACACGCCATTTACCTAAGGAATGTGGATCTTCTTTGGTTCGTCTGATGATTTCTTCATCCCGTATGTTGCCTGCCCATACACCGGCATAGGCAATGAAGAATCGTTGTTCGGCTGTAAAACCATCCATTACTTTTTGTATACTACCTTCTTTAATGGCTTTTTGCATAGCAACATAGGAAACATTCACTCCGCCATTGTCGGCTATGTTTTCACCCAAGGTAAAGGTTCCGTTGGCAAATACGCCCGGTAGTACTTCAATTCGGTTAAAATGATTCACTAAGACTTTGGTTCTTTCTTCGAAGTTCTTGCTATCGGTTTCTGTCCACCAGTCTTTTAAGTTGCCATCTTTATCATAATTTCTGCCTTGATCGTCGAAACCGTGTGTCATTTCGTGTCCGATTACGACGCCAATAGCTCCATAATTCACAGCATCGTCGGCATGCATATCGAAGAAAGGAGGTTGAAGTATGCCGGCAGGGAAGCATATTTCATTTGTTGTCGGATTATAGTATGCATTCACTGTTTGCGGAGTCATCAACCATAAACTTCTATCGACCGGTTTACCTACTTTTGATAATTGATAAGCGGTTTCAAAACGGGAGGCACGTTCAATGTTAGCGTAATAACTATCCTTTTCGATGTGTAGGGATGAGTAATCTCTCCACTTGTCGGGATAACCGATTTTTACGATTATGGTTTCTAATTTTTCTTTTGCTTTAGCTTTGGTTTGTTGAGTCATCCAAGTGTTTTGTTCAATACGTTCGCCCAAGGCTGATTTTAAATTATCCACTAATTTGAGCATTCTTTCTTTGGCTTCAGTCGGAAAATATTTTTCGACATACATCTGACCTACTGCCTCACCTAAGCATCCATCAACGGTTGAAACTACTCTTTTCCAACGTGGTTTCATCTCGGTTTTTCCCGATAGTACTTTGCCGTAGAAATCGAAATTGGTTTGTACAAAATCATTGCTTAAGTAAGGAGAGGCATCGTTCACTAATTGCAATGCTATATAAGCTTTGATGATTTCCAAGTCGGTTGAAAGGATGAGTGTGTTAAGACCTTTTATATAATCGGGTTGACCCACATTGAGGCTATCGATGTTTTCTAATCCTATGGCTTTCAAATAGGCTTTCATATCGACGGCTGAAATCATAGCTTGCAAATCGTCGACAGACATATAGTTATAGGTTTTATGAGGATTCCTTAAGTCATTTTTATCCATAAATACTTTTGCCATTCCGGTTTCGAGAGCCAATACCTTTTGAGCCATACTTTCTTCTTTTCCTTCCAGTTTACTCATTTTATTATAATTGGATAATTGAAGCATTTTGCTTAAGAGTATGACGTATTGCCGACGAATGTTTTCCATGTCTTTCTCTAAATAATAGTCTCTATCGCCTATACCCAGACCTGTTTGCCATAACCAGGCAATATTCATGCGGCTGTTAGCAGGGTTTGCTTCAGCAAAGACCGTAAAAAAGGATCCGCTTCCATTTAGGTAAAGCTCAGCCAGAAGGTTTGCTAATTCTTTTTTATCTTTTATTTTTGCAATGGTTTGTAAATTAGCTTGGATAGGCATACCTCCTTGTTGTTCGAGTGCGGCACTATCCATACCCATATTGTATAAGTCGCCGATTTTTTGAGGAATACCGACTTCAGTATGCTTTTCGGCAGCGATGCCGCTGATTAAGTCTTTCAATTGTTTTTGGTTATCTTCGGCCAATTTGTCGAAGCTTCCGTAGCGGGCATATTCTCCCGATAAAGGATGTAGTTTCATCCAGCCGCCGCAGGCATATTGATAAAAATCTTGTGCCGGACTTACGCTTTCATCTAAATAGGATTTGTTGATGCCTGAGTTTAATGTCGTTTTCTTGTTGTTGTTACATGCTGTCATCGTAATGAGTATACTTGCTAAGATTAAAAATGTACCTTGTTTCATATGTGATTTATTGTATTTAAAATTAGTTTAACAAACGTAAATATAGTTTAAAAATTATGGTTGTTTGGTTTTACCTAATTCGTAATAGTAATTTGCCGAATCGGGTTGGTTTAATTGTCTAAAGAGGGTAGCTTTTTCCATATAGCCGGCAGCTTTTTCGGGCATATGAGCAATCATAGCGTTGACGGTTTGGAAGGCTTTTTCGCTTTGTTGTTGATAAGCATATATTTGAATCATGAGTTGATAGCTTGAAATGTTATAGGGATCGCCTTGTAATGTTCTTTTTCCCATAGCAATAGCCGAATCTAAGGCATTGATGCGTGCATATGCGATGGCTAAATTATAGTAGCAGGTGGTGGCACCTTCGGGATGTTGTCGGATATATAGATCGAAGTGGTAGCGTGCCGAATCTAATTGCCCTAACATGGCATAGGAACTGCCTACATCGAAGTGAACAACGTTTTCGGATGTGTCGGCACGGAGTACGTATAAGTAATGATTCTTAGCCTTTTCATATTCTCCTTTATTGTAATAGGCGATAGCAATGTTGTATTGCGTAATGATGGTATGAGGATGTAGTTGCAAGGCTCTGTCGTAATAATGTATGGCCGAGTCGAGGAAATTTTGGTTGCGGTAAAAGGGATGTAAAGAGTAATAGGCATAACCAATACGGTCGTAGGCGTTGGCATGATTGGGATGTATATTCAATCCTTTTTGCATATAAATTATCGATTCCCAAAGATATGCACGGTATTTTAGTGCGTTTTTCTCGATTTCGTTAGGATTGGTAGCATTGTTGTTCAGGTCTTGATATTCATTGGCTTTGTCCCTTAAAGCTTCACCCCAAAAGAAATTCAAACGGGCACTATTGGGCGATTTTTTGATATCGGCGCCGTATAGAGTGAAATTGTTCTCCCACTCGACCGAACGGCTGTGTGTTTGAACGGTATAGTATAATAACATAATTAATATCAATCCCATGCTGATTAGTTGAGGTTTGGTGACGGCTGTTGGGTTTGCTTGTTGATGCTTGTCGGCATAAGTATATAAGAGATAAACAATGGCGATGCAATATCCCAAAGAAGGCACAAACAGAAAGCGATCGGCAAAGGAAGCGCCGATTAAGTAAAGCAAATTGCTGTAGATGCTCATGGTGATGATAAAGAAGAAGATGCAGTATGAAAGCGGGTGTTTTGTGCGAAAATGTTTAATAGCGTACACGATAAGTGCTATATAAATGCCCAATGGCAGCAAGCTCTTCCAATGCATAAAGGTTACGACCGGCAATTGGTTGAAGGAATAATCGCATACTTGTTGATAGGGGAAGATAAGTAGGAGTAAGTATTTTCCTAACAACATGATGGCACTTGCCCAACGAGCCAACAAAGTTTGCTCGGCAAGGTAGTTGTTGGCCGTACTGAGTTCGGCTGTTGGGTAGTCGTTCAGTACGATTGCTCGCACGAGTAAGTATGTCAATATGGGCAATAGCAAACAGATTGACAGATATAAGAATTCTTTTCTTTTGGCTTTGCGAAAGAAATAAACAGTCAGCGGAATGGCCGCTAAAAATGTAATGGCACTTTCCTTGGAGAATATGGCTAATCCGAAAGCGACTATCAGCCCGATTAGGTATTTGATGTTCTTTTTGTCGATGTATTGTAAGCTAAACCAGATGCTTAATAGCACAAACACCCACAGTATGATATCGTCTCGTCCTTTGATGTTGGCCACGACTTCCGTATGCATGGGGTGTGCTGTGTATAACACAGTGATAATGAATGGGAGAAGTTTACTTTTATCGACAAACATCTTCCGCAATACAATATATAAGAGGACGCAAGCCAATGCATACCAAATTACGTTTATAATATGATGAAGACTCGGATTATCAGGCGATAATTGCCATTCCGTGGCAAACATCAGAAGACTTAACGGACGGTATTGATAAGCTTCTGGATTTATGTTTACTCCCTCCATGGAGTGTGTTGTCAATATCTGCTTAAAGCCCTTAAACCCTTGCTCTACATAGGCGTTTTTCTTACATACAACGGTGTCGTCTAAAGCCCATTGATGACGGAAGGTGTTGGCGTATAAGATAAATGTAAATAGAAAGAGCAGCAAGTAAACATAAGGTTCTTTCAGTGAAAAAGAAAGAGATTCTTGTTTTTCGTTATGAAGTTCACTTACAGGTTCTTGTTTGTTTTGTGTTTTGCTTTTAGGGTGCTTGTTAGGTAACATGACCGACTGTTTTAAAATAATTGCAAATGTACATAAAATTATCAAAACACTCCTTGTTCGCTATCATTGCCGGTACATTTTTTTACATCGAAATCATTAATATGCTTCGACCTGTCTTTCAATCTATCATCATTGATTAGCATTTAGCTTATCGTTCGAAATGATATGGGAGATACGTATTGAATTTTTGAAATATACTTAATGTCAGTGGGATGTTGCCGTATGTTTATTTTTTATTGCGGAAGATGCTTAAAAGACTTGCTTAAGACGACTGAAAAACGTTATGATGTTTTTATAGTATAGAGTGTTGCTTAAGATTTTAACAAGTGTTAAGCAAGAAAAAACGAATGTTGCTTAAGATATAAAAATCTTTGCGCAGTAGCATCGAAGGTTTTGCAGCAGTATGCTTGGGCCTTGCACAAGTCTGCTTAGTATCCTAATGTTTTAAGCATTGATTTATAGCTTTGTTCTTTTCCGAAGAGTTTGGTTACAATTTCGCCTTCTTCCTCGCTGTTTTCCGTTTGTTCGCGGTAGATGATCACGTGTTTTGGAGCCGGAATCAGGCAATGCTGTATGCCGCCGTATCCACCGATAGATTCCTGATAAGCACCGGTGTGGAAAAGGCCGATGTATTGAGGTGTATCCAAAGAGAATTTCGGAAGAAAGACCGCATTAAGGTTGGCTTCCGAGTTATAATAATCATGGCTGTCGCAAGTTTGCCCGCCCAAAAAAACACGCTCGTACTCTTTGTCCCAATTATTAATGGCCAGTAGGATAAATTGTTGGTTAATAGCCCAAGTATCGGGAAGAGTAGTCATAAACGAGCTGTCAATCATATTCCATAGCTCGCGGTCGTTCTGTCGTTTTTGGTTTAAGATAGAAAACAAAATCGCACTCGATTCACCAACGGTATAGGAACCGAATTCGGTGAATATGTCGGGTTCTTTCACCCCGTTGCGATTACACATGGTTTTGATTTGTGCTATGATTTCTTCGGCCATGTATTCATAATCATAGGAAAACGATAGTTTGTTTTTAATCGGGAAGCCTCCGCCAATATTGAATGAATCTAATTCGGGCGCTAACTTTTTAAGTTCACAATACACATTAACACATTTCAACAATTCGTTCCAATAGTATGCAGTGTCTTCAATGCCGGTATTGATGAACATATGTAACATCTTTAATTCAAACTTAGGATTGTTTTTTATTTTTTCCAAATAGAACGGAACGATGTCATTATAGCGTATGCCTAAGCGCGAGGTATAGAACTCAAAACGGGGTTCTTCTTCCGAAGCAATGCGAATACCTAATTTACATTTGGTGTCGAGCATGCTATCCAATTGATCTAATTCCATTTTGTTGTCTAAAACCGGAATAGTGTTGATAAATCCGTTGTGAATGGCGTTGACGATGTTCTCGATATAAGGTATTTTCTTGAATCCGTTGCAAATAATGTAGTTTTCTTTGTCGAAGATACCTTGTTCATATAAGGCATCGATGATGTTCAGATCGAATGCCGATGAGGTTTCGATATGAGTATCATTTTTAAGTACTTCTTCAAGCGTAAAAGAGAAGTGAGAACTTTTCGTACAGTAGCAATAATGGTAATCGCCTTCGTAATCCGCTTTGGCCATGGCCACGTTAAACCAGCGTTTGGCCTTTTGAATGTTTTGCGATATCTTTGGTAAATATGTAATGCGCAGGGGTGTTCCGTACTGCTTGATGATTTCCATCAAGTCGATATTGTTAAAAAACAATTCTCCATCCTCAACTTCGAATTCGTCTTGCGGAAATTCGTAGGTTTGTTGAATTAAATCAATATATTTATTTTTCATCTCCCGAATTTTTTTAAGTGCGCAAAAGTATACAAAAAACAAATGTGGTGATTCATCTTACTTACATTAATTAAAAAAATATAAACTAAGTGATTTACTTTTGACCTAAACATCCAAAATAATTGGGTAAATATATCCGTCTTTTGTCAAAGAAAGTATTCTTATGGCTTAGGTACGAAAGAGAAGTTGGAATCAGGATGGATTCTTGTTTGCTTGCTATCTAAAGTCATCGAAAGTATAGTATGAATGTTGAAGCTTGGTTCGATAGTTGTATATAAGAAATGGTATATGTGTAGCCATGCTTGCTTTATCGTTGAGATAAGGAAGGATGTACAATAAAACCAAATGCTTCACGTTTTTCAAAACATAAATATATCGAAATAGATTAAAAACAAATAGCATGCGTTTGCGTAAGTGGAAGAAAGCTTTTATATATATAAGTTTGATGTGCAGTTCGATAGCATATGCACAATATACGGAAAAGGATATTTTAAACTACATCGACACCTATCATCAGTTGGCCATACAAAAGATGAAAGATTATGGTATTCCGGCAAGTATTACATTGGCACAGGGGATATTGGAATCGGCCGCCGGCACTAGTGATTTAGCACGGGAAGCGAATAATCATTTCGGTATTAAGTGTCATTCAACATGGGAGGGGAAAAGTTTCTATAAGGACGATGATGCTAAAAATGAATGTTTTCGCTCCTATACTTCCGTTGAGCAATCCTATGACGATCATTCGGCTTTTTTGAAACGAGAACGTTATACGTCTTTGTTTAATCTGAAAATTACGGATTATAAGTCATGGGCTAAAGAATTGAAAAAGTGCGGATACGCTACCGACCCACACTACGACAATCGCCTTATCGACTTAATAGAAAAGTATGAGCTTTATGCTTACGATACCGACGCATATACCAAAAGTACTCCCTTGGCTCACAAGGGATCAAGTAAAGGACAAACAAAGCCGAACGAAGTAGATAAAAATCAATCTTCATCCCCTACAAACCAAGCTACATCACAGACTTACGATACGCGTTACAGGCGGGTAGACTATCCTTACTCTAAGCGTACGGTATACATTAATAATAATGTATACTTTATCATTGCCCGACCGGGCGATACCTTTTATGATATTGCCATCGATGTACAATTAACCGTCGGACAATTAAGAAAATACAACGACGTTCCCAACCTATCTTACGAGCCTATGGAAGGCGAAATCGTGTACATCAGCAAAAAAGCCTCAAAGGCCGAAAAAATACGCGAACACATTGTCCGCAGAGGAGAGAGTTTACGTGATATAGCTCAACAATATGCTTGTAGAGAAAAAGCTTTACGCAAATTAAATGCTATGTCGAAAACGGATGAACTACAAGCCGGTGATAGAGTGAAATTAAGGTAATACGCTTATATGAAACCAAATATGCATATTGAAGATAATGTAGTACAGACAGATGTTTTGATAGTAGGAGGAGGGCCTTCGGGTTTAGCCACAGCCATTCACCTTGCCAATCTTATGCAAGAAAAGCAAGTAAAGAAAAGAATTTTATTGATAGAAAAGGGCGCCGGCGTAGGAAGTCATATTTTATCAGGAGCCATCATCAAACATCAAGTGTTTCGACAATTGCTTAACGAAAAAGAATACAACGACATCCCTTTCGACTCAAAAGTAAGCCGTGATGCCATTGTCTGGTTAGGCAAGAATTGGAAATTTAAACTGCCTTTTCATCCTCCTTATATGGGAAATAAAGGGAATCAAGTAGCCTCTTTGAGTCATATTTGTCGTTATCTGGCAAAGATAGCCGAAGAAAAAGGCGTGGAAATCTATCCTGGATTTGCCGTAAATGAACTTATCTTCGAAAATAATGAATTGGTGGGAGTTAAAACCAACGATACCGGAGTGGATGAGCATGGCAATCCCTTGGCGAACTATCAAAAAGGAAGTTCCATCAAAGCCGATTTGATTATTTTTGCCGAGGGAAGTAAGGGAACTATGTGCGAACAACTTATAAAGAGCTTTCAATTAGATAAAAACAGCAACGAACAAATGTATTCCTTGGGATGTAAGGAATTGTGGCAACTGCCCGAAAAACGTTTGCAAGCAGGAGAAGTGTATCATACTATGGGCTTTCCACTATCTATGCGCGAATTCGGAGGAGGTTTTATCTATGGCTTAAAAGAGAATAAAGTAGCCCTTGGCTTGGTAGTAGGTTTGGATTATCAAGACCCTACATTCGATATACATCATGCTTTTCAGATATGGAAAACACATCCTTTTATTAAAAAAATGTTAGCCGGTGCTAAGTTGTTAGAATACGGAGCCAAAACATTGCCCGAAGGAGGCTATTATGCCATACCGAAACTCTATGTACCGCATGGCCTGATAGTAGGCGATTCCGCCGGATTTCTGGCCATGCCTGCTTTGAAAGGAATACACTTAGCCGTTTATTCCGGTATGTTGGCAGCCAAAACAGCCCTACATGCTATTCAGAAGCATGATTTCTCGGCTGATAGTTTGAGTATGTACGAAAAGGAAGTGATAAACAGTAAAATATATAAAGAGCTCTATGCCACACGAAACGTTAGACAAGCCTTTTCCGATGGTTTGTTGTTAGGGGGAATACAATTTGTTACTCAATTGATAAATGGAGGTGCTGGATTAAGAGGGCGTTTGCGTCCTTTGTCCGACAAAGAAAGAACCCGCAAACTTAAAGACTTTAAAGGAAAGAGTTTTCAATCACGCTTTCATAATTATTTTGAATTTGATAAAGAGTTAACATTTGATAAGGTTACCGATGTATATTATAGTCATACGCACTATGATGAGCAGCAGGAACCACATTTAAAAATACCGAATCCGGAACATTTTCGCGCTTATAATATTGAAACATATGGGGCACCCTGCCAATATTTTTGTCCGGCAGAGTGCTATGAGCTTCGTGCCGATAAGAATGGAGGTCAGGACTTACGTTTACATCCTGAAAATTGTTTACAATGTAAAACCTGTACGATAAAAAGTCCCGACAATGGGATTCTTTGGTGTTTACCCAACGGCGACAATGGTCCTGATTATCGTTATATGTAAAAACAATAGATTATGTCATTAACAATTATAAGTTTAATAAAACAGGTACCGCTTCCTACCGAAATGAAAATGGGGGAAGATGGTTTAATGGAAAGAAATAAGGCTAAATCAATTATAAATATAGATTGTCAATACGCATTGGAAGCCGGTTTGCAATTACGCAAACAATATCCCGATGCACGACTCTTGGTATGTTCCATGGGGCCGCCATCTTTTGAACAATCTCTGCGCAAGGCTTTAGCTATGGGTTATGAGGAAGCTTATCTGCTGTCGGATAAGAAATTAGGAGGAAGCGATACGTTTGCTACCGGTTTAGCTTTAGCCAGTCTCTTGCGGCACTTAGGATTTACCCCTCAAAACAATCAAGGCTTTATTGTGTTGGCCGGCCGACAAACCAGCGATGGCGATACGGCTCATGTACCTTCTCAAGTGGCAGCCAATCTTGATATACCGCAAGCTACTTTTGTCGAACATATTACATTCGATGATAAGGCTTGTGTGCTTGCTAAACGCATCATAGAAGGGGGCTTTCAACAAATGAAATTACCACTTCCTTGTGTCATCTCATTGACACCAACGGGCATTTCTCCCCGTAAACCCACGCTCTTTGGGATGATTAAAGCCCGTAATAAGAAAATAAATATATTGGGAGTTGATGATATTGCCCTGAATTCATCTCAGATAGGCATCAATGGCTCACCAACGATAGTTGTTAAAGTGGTAGATGTAATCAGCGACCGGCCGCCGGTTGTTATGATAGAAGGGGATAATGAAAAAGAAAAAATTCAACATTTAATTCGAGTATTAAAGGACAATGTTCAACCCGCTTCTAAAAAAACATTGCATACAACGAAAAAAATGGATTACCCGGATTTCCCTTTTAAAGATATTCGTGGTGAACATAGGGGTATACTTACATGGGCTGAAGTTAGCGGAACAAACATCAGCCGTTCCTCATTGGAACTCTTAGGAGTAGCTCGTCAATTAGCCAATCAGTTGAATGAAAACACCAAGATTACAACTGTGTTGATAGGTGACGAGGTGAACCCCATGGCCGATATCTTAATGGCCTATGGAGCCGATGAAGTAATTCTTGTTGAAGACAAGCACTTGAAAGAGTATTTAATATTACCCTTTGCTTCTGTATTTTCCAAGATAATCAAAGAAAGAAAACCCGAAATAGTCTTGTTTTCAGCTACAACTTCCGGACGAGAATTAGCTCCTCGGGTAGCCGTAAGTAGCGGTAGCGGCATTACAGCCGATTGTACCCAACTGGAAATAGGAGCTTATGTCAATAGGAAAGAAGAAACCATCATAGAACCCTTGTTGCATTCCTACCGACCGACATACGGTGAAAGTAAAATAGCTACCATACTTGGATTTAAATTTCCTCAAATATCGACGGCACGTCCCGGAACCTTTAAAATGCCTGCTTACGATGATACACGCAAAGGGAAAATTTCAAGTTTTATACCCCAGTGGAAGCAAAGCGATTTTTGTGTGGAATTGCTGCAAACCTTTCGCGTTGATGCGGGAATGCAATCTTTGTTTGAAGTGGAAATCATCGTTGCCGGTGGGAGAGGTGCTCTATCAGATAATCTACAATTGATTAAAGATTTAGCCCAAGCTTTTCAAGCCAGAGGAATAGCTGCCGATTGGGCGGCAAGTCGGGCTGTTGTCGACGATGGGTATGCAGCATATGCTCGTCAAATCGGACAAACCGGAAAAACTGTACGTCCTAAATTATATATTGCCGTAGGTATTTCAGGTGCTATACAACATATTGCGGGAATTAAAGAGGCCGGTAAAATTGTTGCCATCGACCGAAATGCGAAAGCACCTATTTTTAAATATGCCGATTATGGTATAGTTGGCGATTACCGTGATCTTTTACCCGAATGGATAGCCCAAGTAAAACAGGATTGACAAATGTTGAAATCAAATCATTTAATAAAGTAATTTTATGTAAATTTGCACCATAAATATAATATCAAAGTATAAATAATGTCGAAAAAACAGCTGTTTGCCTTAGTTCTTTTTTTACCTTTTATCTTCTCAAGAGCTCAAACCTATGATTATTCCCGTTTGATATTTAACAATTACATATATCATGAGGAAATTGCATCGGTCAAAATAGGTGTAGTGGGCAGTGAGTCGAACTATGATCAGTCCGTAGGGGCTTCTTATTTGGGAAATAATAGTTTGGCTTTCTTTCCTCCCGTTATACGTTTATTTACGGATGATAAAATTAAATGTAGCTTTGATGATTTAAGCGGGGATGTTCGTTTTATGAAATTTACATTGATACATTGTACGTATGATTGGAAGCCGACAACTACCTTGCATACCAACGAATATTTGAGCAAATTTATGAGTGATGATATTATAGACTATACCTATTCCACCTATACCTTTTTGCCCTATGTGGCTTATTCATTCAGCTTCCCAAATGATAATATTGAAATCAGTAAATCGGGAAACTATTTACTATATGTATATGAGGATAATGGGGGAGAATCCATCCCTTTGTTTACACGTCGTATCATGGTTGTTGAAACTATGACTAAGCTAATACCTACCATCATACAATCGACGAATATTCCGGAACGTTTTACACATCAAGAGATTACTTTACAGGTAGATTATAGTGGGCAAAGGTTGATAAACCCTGCTGAAAACATAAAAGTGCTTATCATGCAAAACGAACGATTCGATAATGCTATTTTATTAACTAAGCCTTACATGGTTCAAAGTTCCAATTTGATGTATAATGAAAGAGGAGCTATTACCATGGAAGGAGGAAATGAATTTAGAACTTTTAATATTAAAAGTTTACGTATTCCTATGGAAGGAGTTCAACAAATCGTAAATCGTTCCGATGCTATCTATGCGTATTTGTATCCGGATGAAGATAGAAAATATAAATCTTATGTGAATCACATTGACATAAATGGTTATTATTTCAATGAAAGTATTGATTACAATGCCGTAGGCGAAGCAGATTATGCCTATGTACAATTTCGCTTGAAATACGACAAACCTTTAAAAGGCAATATTTATGTTTTTGGCGAATTGACATCATGGAATTTTTTGGAAGAAGCAAAATTGAAATATGTAGAAAATACCGCTTATTGGCAAACGGAATTGTTGCTCAAGTCGGGGTATTATAATTATATGTATGTGTATATTCCGGAAAACAGCCATGTGGCATCAACCGATTTAATCGAAGGGTCACATTGGGAAACCGAAAATCGTTATACGTTTTTTGTATATTACAATCCTAATCCGGCTTCTTACGATAGAATTATAGGATATACCAGCAAATATTCTTTTCCTAAAGTTAAATAATAAATAATGACAGATGGATTTTTCAATTAAAATTGCACAGGAATTTAAGCTTGAGCTTGACTTTGTTAGGAATACTATTGAATTGTTGAACGAAGGAGCCAGCATTCCTTTCATTGCTCGTTACCGTAAAGAAGCTACCGGAAGCATGGATGAGGTGATGATTTTACGTATCAAAGAACGATTCAATCAATTGAGTGAGCTGGAAGAACGTCGAGCAAGTATTTTACATTCCATACAAGAGCAAGGTATGTTAACGGATGAATTAAGGGAAAAGATTGAAAAGGCCGAAACGATGTATGAGCTCGAAGATTTATACCTGCCGTATAAGCCAAAACGAAAAACACGTGCGAGCATTGCCAAAGAAAAAGGCTTGGAACCTTTAGCCATGCGTTTATATGCTCAAGGCAATGGTAATGTGGAAGAATGGGCAAGCGAATATATAGATGAAGAGAAAGGAGTAAATGACATAGATCAAGCACTTGACGGCGCTATAGACATCTTAGCTGAATATATTACAGAACACGAACTGAGCCGTGCAAAATTACGGAAACTGTTTACCTTTAAATCTACGATTACGTCGAAGGTGGTTTCCGGCAAAGAAGGGGAAGGAAATAAGTATCAGATTTATTTTGACAACAAAGAATTATTACGTAAGATTTCATCTCATCGTTTACTGGCTATGTTAAGGGGAGAAAATGAAGGATTTTTAAGGGTAAAAGTCGAACCTGATGAAGAGGAAGCATTAGATATCTTATATAGGCTTCATCTCAAAGCCGATAATGACGCAGCTGCTTGTGTTGCCGATGCTATCGATGATGGCTACAAACGTTTGTTACAACCTCAACTTGAAACTGAAATGCGACAAGAAGCTAAAATCCGAGCCGATGAAGAGGCCATACGAGTGTTTGTGGACAATCTACGTCAACTTCTTTTAGCTCCTCCTTTGGGTGAAAAAGTGGTAATGGCCATTGATCCGGGATTTCGTACCGGTTGTAAAGTAGTTGTTTTAGATTCATTCGGGAATTTGTTAGCTAACGATACTATTTATCCTCATCCACCTCAAGTGGAAGTATTTCAAGCAAATAAAACACTGAAAGAGCTGGTTGAGAAATATAAAGTAGAAGCAGTAGCTATTGGAAATGGTACCGCTGGAAGAGAGACCGAAAATTTTGTCCGCCATGTAAATTTTGATAATAAGCCTCTAGTGGTTGTAGTAAATGAAAATGGAGCTTCCATATATTCTGCTTCGGAAATCGCTCGCGAGGAATTCCCCAATCATGACATTACGGTTAGAGGAGCAGTCTCCATCGGTCGTCGCCTTATGGATCCGCTGGCTGAATTGATTAAAATCGATCCTAAATCGATAGGAGTGGGACAATATCAACACGATGTGAATCAAAAAAAATTACAAGAAAGTTTGGAACATACTGTTGAAAGTTGTGTGAATGCAGTAGGTGTGGAAGTAAATACAGCCAGTAAACAATTATTATCTTTTGTATCGGGAATAGGTCCTGCATTAGCTGAAAATATGATAGACTATCGTCATCAAAATGGGGGCTTTCAAAGTAAGGAAGAACTAAAAAAAGTGAAACGTTTTGGAGCTAAAGCTTTTGAACAAGCTGCCGGATTTATACGTATACGGGATGCTAAAAATCCTTTGGATAGAAGTGCTGTCCATCCGGAAAGTTATACAGTTGTAAAAAAAATGGCTGACTCCTTGCAATGCACCATCCATGATTTAATAGAACAGGAAGAACTTCGTAAGAAAATCCGTATCAAAGATTTCGTTACCGATACGGTAGGAATTCCCACCTTGAGTGATATCATGAAAGAATTGGCAAAACCCGGAAGAGATCCCCGTCAAGAGTTTAATTTATTTGAATTTGATCATAATATAAGTGATATTTCCGATTTAAAAGTGGGAATGATATTGCCTGGAGTAGTCGTCAACATTGCCGCTTTCGGTTGTTTTGTGGATATCGGAGTGCATCAGGATGGTTTAGTTCACATCAGTCAGCTTGCTAAAAAATATGTAGATAATCCAAATAAAGTGGTAAAACTGAATCAAAAGGTAATGGTTAAAGTGTTAGATGTAGATTTGCAACGCAAACGAATAAATTTGAGCATGGATATCGATTAAACCCTTTTGTTATGAATGAAAAAAACAATAAAAAAGAAAAGCAATTTCTCAAAGTGCCTGAATATCCAGGAGGAAAGAAGGGATTGTTAGATTTTATTAGATCTCAATTACAGTATCCTGCAGATGCATTCAAGGATCGTATAGAAGGGATAGTAACGATTGCTTTCGAAGTGAATGATATGGGGGATGTGGAAACGGCAAAAGTTATCAAAGGCTTGACGCCTTCATGCAATGAGGAAGCTTTGCGTGTTGTTAAACTACTGAAATACGCCAAAGCATATAATCACGGCATTCGTCTGAAATCTAATCATAAGGTGAATATTCATTTCAAATTACCACAAAGCCAAAGCGTGAATATTCAATTTTCATATTTGTCAACAGATAATAATACATCAAAACAAACTGAAAATAAAGAGGAATATACCTATTCCATAACTTTACCTAGCGATACTTGAATGCATGGAATAAATAATGTAAGATATTTAATGGTATAAATAAATACAAAAAATGGAAATAACCAAAAAAGAACTCACTTTGTGGTTTGAATATATAAAAAAGTGTAAAATACTTGTAGTGGGGGATGTAATGACCGATATTTACATAAACGGTCAGGTAAGTCGTATTTCGCCGGAGGCTCCGGTTCCTATTGTGAATGTAAATGAAATAAGGTATTGTTTGGGTGGAGCCGCCAATGTTGCCCTCAATCTTCAAGCGATGGGAGCTAAGCCGCTATTATGTGGCATTGTTGGAGAAGATGTGAAAGGCTATGAGTTTATGAAACTGATGACGAATCATAAAATGGATGTTAGTGCTATGCTAAGCATGGAGCGTCGAACAACTACTACCAAAACACGTATCATTGGAAATAAAGTGCAACTACTTCGTATGGACGAAGAAAACGATGCTCCTATCGATTCAAAACAAACAGAAATACTGTATAAACATGTTGAGAATATATTGTTAAATGATAAAATTGATGCCATTATTTTTGAAGATTACGATAAAGGAGTTATTACATATGACTTAATATCAAGAATAACACACATTGCTCAAGAAAAATCCATTCCGATATCTGTTGATCCTAAGAAAAGAAATTTTTTGAATTATCAAGGGATTACTTTATTTAAACCTAATCTTTCGGAATTAAGTAATGGCTTAACCCTTGATAAAAGTAAACTTGCGTTAGAGGATATAAATAAACAAGTAGAGGCATTTATGCAAACTCATAAACATAAGATGGTTATGATAACATTATCGGATAAAGGAATGGTAATATGTTACCAAAAACAATCTACATTTGTGAGTGAATGGATACCTGCACAAGTACGAAGCATTGCCGATGTTTCCGGAGCAGGCGATACGGTCATAAGTGTAGCAACATTAGCGTTGATTTATGGATTTCCTCCTCGCTTGATTGCAGAATTATCAAATATTGCCGGAGGTCTTGTTTGTGAAAAAGTAGGAGTGGTGCCTATTGAAAAACATCAGCTTTCCAATGAATCATTAAAGATATTAGGAAAGCCAATGCTTTAATATATGAAATAAATAAGTAAGTGTAGAAGTATTATTTAGCCGGAAAAAATTTATCAATGAGTTTGATGACAAAATAAAATATCATCATAAAGACAAAAATACCTACCATTCCGATTCCGCTTATCAATAATGCCGAATTTACGATACTATAATCAATCATGTTTATATCCTCCTTTAAATTAAATAAATAATGGAACTAATGATAAAATAAGACCGCCCGCTACTACCGAACCGATTTGTCCGCCTACATTCGTACTAACGGCATGCATCAAAAGGAAGTTTGATTTGTCTTCTTTTAATCCCATAGAGTGAATAACCCGTGCCGACATGGGGAATGCTGAAATACCGCAAGCTCCGATCATGGGATTTATTTTTTTGCCCTTAGGTAAGAATACATTAATTAGTTTGGCAAACATAACACCGCCGAAAGTATCAAAAACAAAAGCAACAAGACCTAATCCGATAATCATCAAAGTGTCTAACCTGACAAAACGATCGGCAGTCATAGTGCTGGCAATG
The DNA here is from genome assembly GCA_002411545.1 of Bacteroidales bacterium UBA5266. GTDB lineage: Bacteria > Bacteroidota > Bacteroidia > Bacteroidales > WCHB1-69 > UBA5266. The sequence continues at coordinate 24,355 of DHTG01000021.1, forward strand.
GTAATACCTAATAAGATGGTAACTAAACTTGCCAATTCATTTTGAGCGGCAAGCGACAGTTTATTTAACACACCGCATTCACGGATGAGGTTACCGAACATTAAAAATCCGATAAGTGCTAATGAGGAAGGAGCGATAATACCTGCAATGATAGTAACGGTAATGGGGAAAAGAATTAAGGCCGTACGAGATACTATTTTCTTTTGGGCTTCCATCCGTATTAAGCGTTCTTTTCTGGTTGTAATAGCTTTAATAACGGGAGGTTGAATAATTGGAACTAAAGCCATATAAGAATAGGCTGCAACCGAGATGGGTCCTAAAAGTTCGGGAGCAAAGCGCGATGCTACGAAAATGGATGTCGGACCATCGGCTGCACCGATAATACCTATGGATGCTGCTTCATGTAAAGGAAATCCCAATAAAGTGGCTGCAAACATGGTGAAAAATATACCAAATTGTGCCGCCGCACCGAATAATAACAAGAATGGATTTTTAAACAAAGGCGAAAAATCGATCATGGCACCGATGGCAACAAAAATCAGCAACGGAAACACTTCGGTTGCAATACCTGCTTCGAAAAACACAGACAAAGCACCTTCAATGGCTTTGCCCGTAACAGGATCTATTTGCGTGAGCGCCGAAGTAAACGGGATGTTTACCAATATGGCTCCGAAACCCATAGGCAATAACAAGGTGGGTTCATACTCTTTTTTAATAGCCAAAAAAATTAAAGTAAGTCCTACAGCTATCATAACGAAGTCTTTCCATGTGAAATCGTATAGGACAGGCATTAAATCTTGAAAATTCATGAATCTTTTTTTAATATATTAATATTTCCTTTTTAATTATTTAGTTTTTATTTTCGTTTTTATTCTCGTTGCAATCGATTTTATCTTGCAATTCATCAATTTTTTTATCTTCTGCAATTATAACAGATAGGAGGATAGATATTAGCAATGTAGCTACTATGACCGTTAAAGATATCCAAGAATGAGAGCCAAAAAAGGTTTCTATAGCTTCACCGGTAGGTTTGTTTATAAAACCAATAGCAGGTAACATCATTTTTACGCCAATGAAAAACAGGATAAAGCTTACTCCGGTTTTTAAGAAACGGAACATACCCATGATACCTTTCAATGCAAAAAATAAGGATATCAAACCCATTACGGCGAATACATTGGATGTAATAGCGAGAAATTGTTCTTCTTGGTTTGTAAGAACGTTGGTGGCTCCTTCTTTGATAACCCCAATAATGGCAGGAATGGAATCAACGGCAAATAGAACATCCGTTGAACCTATGACTAAAAACACCAACATAAACATGGTAATATGACGCTTGCCGTTTATTTTTGAGAAAAAGTGGGGATGATCCATGTCGGGATCGACCGGAAATAATTTGGCTCCCAATTTGTATAATACATTATTTTTTGGATCCACTTGGTCATCTTCTTTGGTAAATGCCATTTTGTAGGATGTCCAGATTAAGATTATGCCAAAAATATAGATTATCCAATGAAATTGTTGTACTAAACCCATTCCTGCAACAATAAATAAAATACGCAATACTATGGATAATAAAATACCCAGTTTCAACAATCGGGGTTGATTTTTGGAAGAAACACCCATCAGGGAGAAAATCATAATAAAAACAAAAAGATTGTCTATTGAGAGTGAATATTCCGTTAAATAACCGGATATAAATTTAATACCCATAACATGTGCTGTGTTTTCCGTTGATCCGGGATTTTGTGGAAAGAAAAAGAAAAGGGAAGTCCCGAATAATAACGCAATCGATATCCATACGCTGGTCCATCGTAAAGCTTGTTTAACTGTAAATTCTCCTTTACGGTGGTCGGTAACATAAAAATCGACAACAAAAACAGCTAAAAAAATAGCAATAAAAATAATCCAATATAATGTCATTGAGTTCATGAAATGTAATTAAATGTAAGTTAATAAAATGCTTTAGTTAAAGAGGTAAATTGTCGTGTTTTTTAGGTGGATTTTCCAAGCGTTTAGTTTGTAATGACATCAACGCTTTGATAATACGGTAACGGGTATTTCTGGGTTCGATAACATCATCTAGGTAGCCGTATTTTGCTGCTACATATGGATTGGCAAATTGTTGTCGATATTCGATTTCTTTTTCGTTCATGAATTCGTTTAATTTTTCGGGATCTTCTATGGCTTTTATTTCTTTACCCATTAAGATTTCGATAGCACCTTTACCACCCATAACTGCAATTTCGGCTGTAGGCCAAGCATAATTGATATCACCTCTCAGATGTTTGGAACTCATGACGCAGTATGCACCGCCGTAGTTTTTACGTAAAATTACGGTAACTTTCGGAACAGTAGCTTCGCCGTAAGCATAGAGTATTTTGGCTCCATGTAGTATCAATCCGCCGTATTCTTGTCCGGTACCGGGCAAATATCCGGGAACATCTACTAAGGTTACGATAGGAATGTTGAATGCATCACAGAAACGTATAAAACGGGCTCCTTTGCGTGAAGCATTAATGTCTAATACTCCTGCTAAATAAGCCGGTTGATTGGCAACAATACCCACGGTCATGCCTCCCATTCGGGCAAATCCTGTTACTATATTTTTAGCATATAAAGGAAGAACTTCTAAAAAGTCTTGATTATCAATAATTGAAAGAACTACCTCTTTTATATCATAAGGTTTATTCGGACTATCGGGTATGATTTCATTTAATTTATTGTCTACTCTTTCGATGGGGTCTGTACAGTCATATTTAGGGGGTGCCTCCATATTGTTAGAAGGTAAGAAACTTAGGAGATGTTTAATCATCTCTATACCGTGAGTTTCATCATCAGCTACAAATTGAGCTACTCCTGATTTGGTCGAGTGTATGGAAGCGCCTCCAAGATCTTCGGTCGATACGGTTTCTCCGGTAACGGTTTTCACTACTTTAGGACCCGTAACAAACATATAACTTGTGTTTTTTATCATCATGATAAAATCGGTCAAAGCGGGTGAATAAACGGCTCCACCTGCACAGGGTCCGAAAATAGCAGATATTTGTGGAATAACACCCGAAGCTAAAATATTGCGTTGGAATATTTCGGCATAACCGGCTAAACTGTTAACGCCTTCTTGAATACGGGCTCCACCGGAATCGTTAATCCCAACAACGGGAGCTCCCATCTTCATGGCTTGATCCAATACTTTGCATATCTTTGCCGCCTGGGTTTCGGATAATGAGCCACCAAATGTGGTAAAGTCTTGTGCATAAACAAACACCAATCGACCATTAACACTTCCGTAGCCGGTAACAACGCCGTCAGCAAGATAGGTTTCTTTTTCTAATCCGAAATTTACACAACGATGTGTTACAAACATATCAAATTCTTCAAAGCTTCCTTCATCGAGAAGTAGATTGATACGTTCGCGGGCAGTCATTTTTCCTTGCTGGTGTTGTTTCTCTATTCGTTTTTCACCACCACCGAGTTTTGCCTTTGCTCTTAGTTCCAGCAACTCGTTTATTTTATCTTGCATTGACATATTCTAATGATTTTTAGGATTAAAATATTTTTTTCTTATTTTTTCAGGTTTGGATTTTCACATAATTCGGTTAAAACGCCTCCGGTAGATTTAGGATGCAGAAAACCGATTTGCATGCCTTCGGCTCCTTTTCGTCCTTCTTTATCAATTAAGCGAATGTTTTCGGATAGTTCGGTTAACGACTCGTTAAGATTATCTACTGCATAAGCGATATGATGAAATCCCTCGCCTTTATTTTCAATGAATTTTCCGATAGGGCCTTCGGGATCGGTCGATTCCAATAATTCGATCTTCGTTTCGCCTACTTGAAAGAAAGCGGTTTTAACTTTTTGATCCGCTACTTCTTCAATAGCATAACATTTAATTCCTAACAAGTTTTCATAAAAAGGAATAGCACTTCCCAAACTCTTTACGGCTATACCTATATGTTCTATCTTTTTAACCTTCATTCTAAATTTAATTTATTATAATATCCTAGTTTGAGGTATATCTGATGGATTAACAAGAAAGAATAACCAATGTATCCCCTTCGTAAATGCCGTCACCTTTGGTGACATTAATACTTTTCACAATACCGTCTTTATCGGATTCGATGTTGTTTTCCATTTTCATGGCTTCGAGAAGAATAACTTTTTGTCCAGCTTTTACCGTATCACCTTCTCTAACTAAAATATCGAGCACAATACCCGGAAGAGGGGATTTAATAACATAATCGCTACCTCCGGCAGTTGGAGCAGGTGCCGTTTTCTTTTCAACAGGTGCACTTTGAGGCTTTTCTGTTGCAGGGGCCGGTGCGGGAGCTGCTGTTGTTTTAACAGGTTCTACTACGCGGGGTGAATTACCATTACTTGTTTCTACTTCTTCGATGGAAACATTATAATTTGTTCCGTTGATATTAATTCTGTATTCTTTCATGAATATTAATTATTTTATTTTGATTGGTGTTTTCTTGAAATTAAATGATTTTGCTGCCCAAGGCGATAAAGTGGGATTATGTTTTAAATAAAATCCGTTAGCTTCGACTTCATGTCCGCCTTGTTCGTTTTGTAAATGCAAATGCAATGTGGTTGCAATGGCTAAAAGTTCCATTTCGTTAGGATTTTCATCTTTAGCTATTGTTACAAGCGGTTGAGAAAAGCTTTGATTTTCGGTTGATTCATCCTTGGATGCCGGTTTTTTTGTCCTTTTTGATATATATAATACAACAAGAGCAACTCCGATGATACCCAAAATAATAGGGAGATTCATATTTTTTTTATTTTCTGGTTCAGTCGGAGTATCAACTTCGGTATCGGCAGGAATGGACGACATGTTTGTATTAGTCGTGTTATTACTACTTTCGGTAGTATTGCTTGCTATACTGGATGCTGATTCATCGTTGTGAAGTTGATGTTCTGCTTTTATTTGAATAGGAATGACAAAAAGCAATAAAATTGTAATAAAAAAAAGTTTTCTCATTTAAATAACAATTTGTAATTATGAAATATATAATATATATATATTATTTCTTTAAAGGTGCAAAGATAATAAAATATCTAATATAAATATCGTCTAAATACTATTAAACAAAAATATTAAACCAATCCTGCAAAACCCATAAAAGCAAGCGATAAAATACCCGCTGTAATCAATGCAATAGGAACACCTTTCATTCCTTTGGGGATGGAAACTAAATCCATTTGTTCTCTAATACCTGCAAAAATTGTAATGGCCAATGTAAAACCTATAGCAATTGCGGCGGTATAGATCACGCTATCTAAGATACTTGTAGGAAATTTTTGAGTAACTAAAATAGCGATACCTAAAACAGCACAGTTTGTTGTTATTAGAGGTAAGAAAATACCTAATGCTTGGTATAAAGTAGGGCTGATTTTTTTTAGTATTATTTCTACCATTTGAACTAAAGACGCAATGATTAAAATGAAAGCTATCGTTTGAAGAAAAACGATATTTAAAGGAATAAGAACATAAATATTTACAATAGATGTAACCAAAGTAGCTAAAACCATTACAAATATAACGGCAGCACCCATCCCCAAAGCAGTACTAATCTTATTAGACACTCCTAAAAAAGGACAAATTCCTAAAAATTGGGCTAAAATAATGTTATTTACTAATACTGCACCAATTATCATTAATATATATTCCATATGCTATAGATTTTAAATTATTTTGTTTTTTGAAGCCATTTAACGACGGCAATAGTAAATCCGAAAACAATAAATGCACCGGGAGCTAAGACGAAAATTAGAATTCCATCAAAAGGAATAATGTTTTGTCCGAATAAAGCTCCACTTCCTAAAAGTTCTCTAAAAAATGCTATAATAAAAATGGCAAGAGTAAAACCTATTCCCATTCCGATTCCGTCTAATGTTGAATCAAAAACTGAATTTTTACCTGCAAAAGCTTCTGCACGTCCTAATACTATACAATTAACAACAATTAAAGGGATAAAAACGCCTAAACTGGAAGATAAGGCTGGAACATAAGCTTGAATGATTAAATCAACAATTGTTACAAATGTTGCTATTACTAATATGTAGCAAGGAATTCGTATTTTATCGGGGATAACGCTTTTTAACATAGAAATTAACATATTCGACATTATCAATACGAACGTTGTGGCTGCGCCCATTCCGAGTGCATTAAAAATAGAAGTAGTAACAGCCAAAGAAGGACATGTTCCTAACACTAATACCAATGTAGGATTCTCTTTTATAAAACCATTTGTTAATATTTTAATTTTGCTCATTTCCATTTTCTTTAATTTTTAAAAATGCATTTGAAGCTCTTTGTATGGCATCGCAAAAAGCACGTGATGAAATAGTGGCTGCCGTAATCGCATCGACTTCACCTCCATCTTTTTTTACTAATAAGTTAAAATCTTTGGGATTTTTTCCTTTAAATTGCAAAGGAAAATCAGATTTTTTCTTGTCGATTTTATCGCCTAAACCCGGTGTTTCATTTGCCTGAAGTACCTCGGTTTCAATAATATTTCCGACAGCATCAAAACCGACCATTATACTAAAAGTTCCATCAAAAGCTTTATCCGTATAGGTCTCTACTGCAGCTCCAAATAAACTGTCATTCTGATATGCAAAATATATAATAACAGAATCCTTATCGCCATCTAGTAGAACTTTAGTCTCTTTTGTTTCTCCTTTAAATCCCTTTAAAACTAGTGAAATGGCATCTGTTTTTTTCTTCTGTTGTGATAAAGCAATAGGTACTTTGGTCATAGAATATATTACAGTAAGAGCAATGGCTGCTATACAAGTTATCAAAGTAAGTGATAACACTAATTGCTTTAAACTTGATTCTTTCTTTCCCATTTTATTTTAAAATTATCAATTAATAAGTTAGGATTTTATTTTTTGTGAACCGAAACGTTTAGTTTTGAATCCTTTATTGATTAAAGGCACAAATGCGTTCATGATTAAAAT
>DHTG01000022.1:0-1139 GCA_002411545.1 Bacteroidales bacterium UBA5266
ATTATTCCGGAACAAATTAATCCCCCAATATCGATGCAAACGCCCAATTGTATAATTCAAATTCAATTGGCAAGAAGGGTATGGGGCATTTTCCTACAGCCACTCACAAGTTGATAATGTTATAAAATACATAATGAATCAAAAGAAGCATCATAGAAAAATTACATTTAAGGAAGAATATATTAGATTCTTGAAGATATTTGAGATAGAACATGACGAAAAATATTTGTTTGAATGGATAGATGAATCTGACCATGGTAACATCCAAAATTTATAACGATAAGCGAACGAACAATTTCTAGATGCCGAAGGCATCAAAGGTTTGTAGAATGAATAATCGAATACAATCTTCTACGACCCCTTCGGGGTCGTAGCATTTCTTCCCATCCATATTTTCCTATGAACCTATAATCCCTTCGGGATTGATATAATGAGTCTCTCAGTGTTTCTCTGTACCCTTTGTGGTTAAAAAATTTTCAGTGGTCAGTTTCTCATTACGTTTTCTTTCTTCTCTTTTCACTTTTCACTTTATTTTGCCCACGGATTTCCACGAATTTAACAAACAACACCAACGCAAGCAATCGCATTTATGTCGTTCGTGTCGTTTGTGTCCTTTTTAGGATTTAGTCAGGAAATGAATCCCAATCAGCACAAAAAAACCATGCGCAACTACCCTCAAAAACTTCCGCAAGTAAGATCGGAAACTTGCTTATGTTTTTAGAAAAACTTGCTTAACATTTTAGTAAAACTTGCTTATGTTTTTTAGGCGGTTGCAGCATCATTTTTTGCCTTTGGGTGCATCTTTTTTAGGGTCCTTGCGCATGATTTGTAAAAAATGGGAGGAAAAAGTGCCTTAAAAAACCACATGACTGATTTGCAATAACATACAAAGACATAAGAAAAATGAATGAAATTACATAAAAACAGCATGTAAAAATTTAAAAACAACACAAATCGTAGAGACGGCATGGTAGAGACGCACGGCCGTGCGTCTCTACTGTCGTTTGTTGTTAGCATAAATCAAGTCAGGGGGTGAATTCAAATCACCCCCTGACTATTTATTTTTTGGTACTAAAAACCAATTTATAATTTATAATTCACAATTATCTTTCGACCTGCTACTTAACCAATCTCATCAA
>DHTG01000022.1:1483-4016 GCA_002411545.1 Bacteroidales bacterium UBA5266
AGCGATACTTTCAACAATCCTTTTTCGAGATAGTATTTATTCACGTCGGTGATTTCATATTCACCTCTTGCACTTGGCTTAATGTTTTTGGCTACTTCTACTACCGTATTATCATAAAAATACAAACCGGGAACGGCATAATTGGATTTCGGATTCTTGGGTTTCTCCTCTATCGAAAGGGCGGTAAATTGTTCATCAAATTCAACAACGCCGTAACGTTCAGGGTCGTTCACATGATACGCAAACACTATTCCTCCATGTGGTTTAGTGGACGCTTTCAAGGTATTTTGAAAGCCGGATCCATAAAAAATATTATCTCCCAGTATCAGACAAACATCGTCGTTTCCGATAAACTCTTCCCCCAGCACAAAAGCTTGTGCCAAGCCATTAGGGATTACTTGTTCTTTGTAACTAAAACTACAACCAATCTGACTGCCATCGCCCAATAATCTTTCAAAATGAGGTAGGTCAGTAGGTGTTGATATGATTAATATTTCCCTTATATTACTTAACATTAAAATACTTAATGGATAATAAATCATAGGTTTGTCATAAATTGGCATCAATTGTTTACTGATTGCCAAGGTTAAAGGATGTAAACGCGTTCCGGCTCCCCCGGCTAATATAATTCCTTTCATTTTAAATTAAATTTTATCTTAACAAGAGTTATTAAATCGTCATTATTTCTTTTTCCTTTAAATCCAAATACTTATCGACTTTTTCTATATATTCATCGGTGATTTTTTGGATTGTTGCTTCCCCTTTTTTAATTTCATCTTCGGGGACACCTTCATCTTTCAACTCCTTTATAGTATTGTTAGCCGTACGTCTGATGTTACGTATGCTCACTTTGGTTTGCTCGGCTTCCTGTTTGGCTTTCTTCACTAAATCTCTTCTTCGTTCTTCCGTTAAAACCGGAACAATCACCCGAATTACTTCGCCGTTATTTTGTGGATTAAATCCTAAATTAGCCGCCATGATAGCTTTTTCAATAGGCGATATCATGCTTTTTTCCCATGGTTGAATCATGATTTGCTTAGGGTCGGGAACGCTTAAACTTGCCACCTGCGATAGGGGTGTCATGCTTCCATAATAATCTACTTTAACACCATCAAGCATTTTAACATTGGCTTTACCGGCTCTGATTTTTTCGAATTCCTTTTCGAAGTACTGAATCGCATTTTGCATGGATTCATTCATCGTTTCAATGCATAATATTATATCGTCAGTCATATTTCTTTGATTTATGGTTATTATTCAACTTCTTCATTTTCTTCTTCTGTTAAACGTTTGAGTTCTTCTTCTTGTTTGGCTTGTTGTTTTTTTAATCGTTTAATTTCTTTTTCAATGTATGATTTGTTCCATTTATATCCTATCAAATAATGAGCAAACACAAAAATACCCCAAAACAATGTAAGCGCGAGGGTTAAACGGAAAAACACCGAGATCTCCCCTTCGTTCACACTATCTTTAAATAAAAACACCCACAGCAACCAAAACAAAGCGATGCACAAGAAATAAATCGTAAAATGCACCTTAAACGACACCCTCCTTTTGGCTTTGTTATACATTTTTTTTTCTTCTTCCGTCATGGGAAGCTTTTGTTCCGATTCTATGTTTTCCATGATTAATTATGTATTAAAGTACCTATTCTTTCTCCCGAAATAATTTTTTCAAGATTTCCTTTTTTATTCATATTAAACACAATAACAGGCATATTATTTTCCTTACATAAGGTAAACGCCGTCAAATCCATGATGTGTAAGCCTTCTTTATATGCTTTTTCAAAACTTAGGGATTCAAATTTAACAGCATGCTTATTTTTTTCGGGATCGGCATCATACACTCCGTCTACACGGGTGCCTTTCAATAAAATATCGGCCTTTATCTCGAGAGCACGCAAGGCTCCGCTGCTATCAGTCGTAAAAAAAGGATTGCCGGTTCCACCGCCTATGATAACCACATAACCAGCTTCTAAATAATGAATGGCTCGCTGGCTACTCATCTTCTTACACAAGGGGTCAATGACCAAACCGGACAATACCACGGCTTTCATACCCATACTTTGCAATTGCGTTTGCAAGGCCATACTGTTTATGATGGTGGCAAGCATGCCCATATAATCTCCTTGCAGACGATCAAACCCGACATCGACCCCTTGTAAACCTCTGAATATATTGCCTCCTCCTATCACTATAGCAGTTTGAATATGCTTGTCGTACACAGTTTTTATTTCATCAGCATAATATTGAAGCATGGACGTACTGATACCATAATTCTTATCGCCGGACAATGATTCACCGCTAATTTTTAATAATATCCTTTTATAAGCCATACTTCTCAATATTTAAATTATTTCCGTTAAATCAACTATGCAAGCTTAATTTCATTTTTTCGATGCAAAAATACTAAAAAAACCTTTTATAATTATTTTTATGTTTGGAAGGAAATTCTTTTTTTATGATGTTGATAACTAAAAAACGATTGACTTTCATTTTTTTCAAAAAATCTTTATTATAAATAAATAATTCAA
>DHTG01000022.1:4248-5832 GCA_002411545.1 Bacteroidales bacterium UBA5266
CAAATAGAATTGTTATCATACGATTATTTTCTGGAAACTATTCAATTACGCAGACATATACATCAATATCCCGAATTATCGGAACAAGAATTTGTAACGGCACGTTTTATCTGTAACACCTTAAAGTCCTATGGTATTTCGTCGAAATTATTACTAAACGACACAGCTGTTATTGCTATGATAGAAGGGCAAAATCCCAAGCGAAGTATGATTGCTTTGCGTGCCGATACCGACGCATTACCCATAGAAGAAGAAGGAAACTCTACTTATATTTCTGTAAATAAAGGTATTATGCATGCATGTGGTCATGATGTACACACGGCCAGTTTATTAGCATCAGCCTATATTCTTCAAAAACTGAAAGACCTGTGGGAAGGAAGTATCTTATTGATTTTTCAACCTTCGGAGGAGAAATTTCCCGGAGGTGCTATTCGATTAATAAAAGCCGGGTTACAGGAAAAATACACCATTGATGCCATGTTAGCCATGCATGTTTCTCCCGAAATTGAATGTGGAAAAATTGGCATGAAATCAGGTAAATTCATGGCATCGACCGACGAAGTTTATATCAACATCAAAGGGAAAGGTGGCCATGCAGCACTGACACATTCATTTGTAAATCCAGTCTTTATAGCGTCTAAGACTCTTATTGAATTGGATAAAGCATTTCATGCTGCCATGCCGGATGAGTTTCCTTCCATACTTACGTTCGGTCGCATCATAGGCGAAGGGAAAACCAATATAGTTCCCAACGATGTCTTTTTAGAAGGTACACTTCGGACTTTTGACGAAGAATGGCGAAAAGAAGCCCATAAAATCATTAAAAGGACCGTAACAAAAATCGCAAAAGAACATAATGGAAATGCAATCATCAAAATTGCAAATGGTTATCCCGTGTTAATAAATGATGAAAACGTAACAAATATATGTATGCAGGCTGCTTCGAGCTATCTTGGAGAAGATAAAGTTGAAAAACTATCCTATAGAATGACCAGCGACGACTTTGCTTCTTTCTCCCAAGAGGTCCCTTCTTTACTGTACCGTTTAGGCGTTCAAATTGAAGGGAAAGAGTTAAACTTACATTCACCAACCTTCGATATCAACGAAAAGGCATTGGAACATTCTCCGGGCTTAATGGCTTATCTAGCTATTAATCTTCTAACTAATATTAACCGTTAATGAGTAAAGAATGTATTCTTTCGCAATTAAAAAACAAACGTATCTTACTTTTAGGTTTCGGTCGGGAAGGAAAATCAACTTATCAATTTATCAATGAGCATTATCCCGATGCCGACCTTAGCATCGCCGATGCCAATCCCGATGTGGATACATCAATCATTACAAACAAGGCACATCGTATAATAACAGGAAATGATTATCTGGAAATTATTCCTGACTATGATATCGTTATTAAAACACCCGGTATCAGTTTAAAACATCATCTCCATCTTACGAAAAAAACTACTATCTCTTCTCAAACCGATTTATTTCTACATGCTTATGCCGATCAATGCATCGGAATTACGGGTACCAAAGGGAAAAGCACTACCACCAGTTTAATTTATCATATACTCCAATCCTTAG
>DHTG01000042.1:0-1509 GCA_002411545.1 Bacteroidales bacterium UBA5266
TTAAAAAATTAAAGATGGGGTATCATTATGGAGGAGATATCACTTTTTATGTGAGTAAACAATGGGGATTCGGCATAAAATCTACGAATTTTCGTGCTAAAAACGAATTACTGAATGTTCCCTATACCTCTATGGATGGAACAGTGGTATATGGTATAATGCGTGATGATATATCCATTTATCTCATTGCTCCTTATGTTAGTTCCCGTGTTTTTGATAGCTATAACAGACATTCATTGATGTTCAATTTCGGAATAGGGTATGTGGGCTATGATAATAAAGCGGTTCTTTTATCTGATATAAGAATCAAAGGAAGTACCTTGGGTTTGCTTTGGGATGTTGGCTATGACATTGGTTTAACAAAAAATATAGCATTAGGATTTCAATTCTCTTTTATAGCTGCAACCTTAACTAGTTGTGATATTACTTCCGGAGGGTATACCCAACATGTTACTCTTTCTAAAGGTACTTATGAGAATTTATCACGAATCGATGTATCAGTGGGGGTAAGAGTTAACCTATAAATTAAATTTATCTTCCTGTTAGTTGCCAATAAACGGTTCTCTTTTTATAATAGTTCGTATAGGCTTCTAAGAATTGTGTATGAGCTTGTTGAAGCAAAGTTTGTGCTTCGAGCAGGGTGGATAGGGTGGCAGTGCCGGCTTGGTAACAGTCGCCGGTTGTTTTCAGATTTTCTTGGGCGGCAGCAATGGCCGTTTCAGCTATTTCTATTTGCAAATAACTTTCATTTAATTCATTCCATGCTTGTTCCGTTTGTAGATATAGAAGTTCCAAGGTGTTTTGATATTCATTTTGACTGATTTTTTCTTGTAATTTATGTTTTTTTATGGTATGAGCACCTCCCCACCAGTCGCTAAGAGGTACCGACAAGGTGCCGAAAATTACGCCCGATTGATTGTCGATATTGCTTAAATCGGTATACATATAAGTTGACCCGACGGCAATGGTAGGCAGCTTCTTTCCGATTTCCATTTTTGTTTGTAATTTGGAGGCTTCCACTTGATAGGATAATAGTTTGTTTTCAATGCGTTTGCTGACAGCTTCTTCGGGATTTACATAATAGATGGAAGGATGTTCGGGCATAGTTAAACTGTCGTAAATAATGTTAAAATCCCTTTCTTTGATGCCGGTATATTGTCGCAAACTGAGACTAAGCATGCGAATGCCGTTTTCGACTTTAAGGCGTGCAGCTTCCAATTCCTTTTCTTTGAGTTGAATTTTAAGTAAATCATTCGTATGAACTACTCCTGCTTGTACGGCTACTCCGGCATCTTTACTGATTTGGCTTAGTTGCTCTTGTATGATACGAATGGTTTTTTGTTGTTCTTTCAAATATACGATTTGCCAGAAATATTCTTCTACTTTTTGTTTGATTTCATATTGTGTTAACGTCAATTGTAGCTCTTCGGCTTTGACACCGATTTTAGCCAAACGATTGCCGTAATATATCTGTCCTCCCACAAACAAAGGCTGTATGGCTTTTATACC
>DHTG01000042.1:1742-4701 GCA_002411545.1 Bacteroidales bacterium UBA5266
GCGGGTGTGGTGATGTTTAATAGGGGGATGTTCATGGGATCGACGCTTAATTCCATGTTGAGGTTTACCGTTCCTTTCGTGGAACCGTAAAGACCCAAAAGCGAAGCGGATACTTTGGGAAAATAATTGGCAAAGGCTTCCTTTTTGGTTTGTCGTGCCATGTCGATTTGAAGCAGTTTGTTTTTGATTTTTACATTCTGTTGCAAAGCGAGTGAGAGGCAGGAATCTAATGTATACGTAGGTTGAGCCGGTAGCAAGCGACTACATATCACACATAAACATATTAAAAATATCTTTTTCATAATTTGTTTCTTTTATTTCTGACCACAAATATTTTTTTAGGGTCTAATTTCTGAAAAACAATCCAATAACTAACAGGAAGTACGGTAACCACAAACAACATCGACAACCAGGTGCCGAAACAAACCACAACACCCATAGGAGCCCACAAGGAGCTTCCGCTGATAATCATAGGGATAACGCCCATAGATGCTGCCGCCGATGTAAGGAAAATGGGTCTCATCCGTCGTTTGCCTGCTTCTATGGCCGCTTCGTAGGCGCTTTTGTTATAATGTAATCTTTGTTCCTCGGCATAATCATACATGATGATACCGTTACGGACGATAATACCCATCAATGCTACCAATCCCAAAACGGAAGTAAGAGAGTATTCCATACCCATAATTAAAATGCCTACCGAACCACCAAATACAGAGAGTAAAGCAGCTCCTAATATCAATAATGCCAGGTTGATTTTACGGAAATGAAAAACCAATATCATGAATATAATGGCAACGGCTATTATCAGCCCGTAAACAATCATAGGCATTAGGATTAGATCCTGTTCTCTCACTCCCCCCCATTGTACTTCGACTGTTTCCGGAAGTGTACACTTGTTTTTTATCAGTTTTTCTACTTTATCGGTCGTATTCACTACATTGTAATCCCGTTTCACATCAGATAACAAACTGATGCAATACAAGCCGTTACGCCTTACTATCTGTCCGGGATTAAAGTCGGCTTCTACGGTGGCAATTTGTCGTAAAGGGACGGCATTGCCTAATAAGGTAGAAATATATTCATTCGGGATATCTTCAAAAGTATTTGAAGTGTTGTTATCGGCTTTCAACACTATATCAACAGCATAGTCGCCTTCCCAAACGGAAGTGATGGGAATGCCGTTACTGAAACGCAATGCAAGGTTGTTGGAAACATCCACTTTGCTAATTCCCAAATTATTGGCTTCGATGTTGTTGATGTTAACATATACGCCCGCTTGTTGTTCTCCATAATCGCTGCGCAGGTTAATCAGTTCTTTCATTTGTTTGATTTCCTTTTTTACGATGGATTCGGCTTCTAACAGATCGTTTAAATCATTACTTGTTAAGCGAATTTCAATGGGATAGGAGGCAAATACAAAATCCAATTGTTTGAAGCGGATGTTTGCTTCGGGAAAATAATCGGCATAAGACTCGCTATAATCATTCAATACTTCGTTGGTAGTTTGGAAATCGGAAGTACTTACGATGAATTGGGCATAACTGGGGTCGGGCATATTAGGGGCATAGCAGGTATGAAAACGAGGCGAAGAGGTTCCGATAAAAGAGGTTATCGAGGTGATTCTTTTGTCTTTATTTAGCATGGATTCAAGCGAATCGGCGATACGTGCCGTTGTGGTGATAGGAGTGCCGGTGGGTAAATACATTTCAACGGCAAACTGATTTCTTTCGGTTACCGGCATCATTTTTTGAGGCAGATTCAGAAATACCAACACTCCGGTTATAATGGCACCTATAGCAATTAAGATGACCGTACGTGGAAACCTGAATGCCAAATGTATGATTTTATTATATTGTTTTTGAATGAATTCGGCTATTTTAAAACTCAGGTTGTTTTTTTGTTTGCCGTGTGTTCTTAGTCCTTTTTTTATGAATGTAAATTGTATGATAGGAATAAACAGCATGGCTACTATAAGAGAGATAAACAAGGTAATGGTAACCGTCCACGGAAATGCCAACATAAAATCATGGAAAATACCTGTAGTGGTAAACAGGAAAGGATAAAAGGTAATACTGATGGCTAACGTAGCCGATAAAATGGATTTGAATAATTCTTTGGCACTCGATACAGACGCTTCCCATGCCGGTATCTGATGGTCGAGTTTTTCCAGATAATTGTCGATAATAACCACCGAATCATCCACGATAATACCTAAGACTACAATCAAACCGGCTAAAGTAACTGTGTTGAGTTCAAATCCTAAGGCGAAAAGAATACCAATGGATATGAAAATGGTGATAGGAATGGTCATGGCAGCGATGGATGCAACTCGTAAGGGTTGCAACAACATAATAACCAATAATACGGTACAAATAGCGATAATCATTTCTTTCAAGAAAGTATTCACCGCTTTGTTTACCACATCGGGTTGGTCGGCGACTTTGAAAAGATGGACGTCGGGAGGAAGTTCTTCTTGAAATTCCTTTAACACTTTATCCACATCTTTACCGTATTTTACGATATTCTTTCCCTCTTGCATTTCCAATGACAGCAACAAACATTTATTGCCGTTGTTTTTGATGTAATTACTTGGCTCGGAGTATTCACGTTTGATGGTGGCAATGTCTTTTAAGCGAATGATGTTGCCTTTGGGATCGGTAAAAATAATTTGTTCTGCAACATCATTTTCGTTTTGATAGGTTTCGGAAATATGGATAGGTGTCGCTATGTAATCGTTGACGACTGTTCCGCTGATTGTATGAAATCCTTGTGCAAATAGAGTTACCAGTAAGGTAGATGTGTTGATGCCGTAGGCAGCTAATTTTTCCTTGTCGAGATAAACAGAAATCTGTTCATGTTGAAGTCCGTAATGCCGTAAATTCGATACCGATTTGATTTGTCTTAAACGGTTTTCGAGGTCTTCGAGGTATTGCTCCAGTTCGCGATAAGTTTTATCTTT
>DHTG01000058.1:0-1346 GCA_002411545.1 Bacteroidales bacterium UBA5266
CTATATTAAAACGTAATATACTTAAACATTAGCATTCAGTATTTATTTTCAACACCTTGTTTCAGAATGCTGCTATCATCATTCCTGATTTCTGTTATCATTATTTTCTTGGCATGCGTTGAGATAGTCCATAATTATTACGGAAGCGGAGCGTGCATCGGCCAATGTTTCGTTGATTCCCATCGGACGTTTGCAACTGCCGGCTATAAACAAACCTTGCTGTGTGGTTTCGTTATCTTGTAAATGACAATTCAAACTTTGCGCAAAGCCGTACTCTCCTTTTATCTGTAATACATCGGCCAATGCTTTTGTGCCACACGAAGCTTCCATACCGACCATCAACACCAATAAATCGGTAGTCATTTTCATAGGAAGGCCTACCAAGGTATCTTCGGCTTTGATTTGTATCTTTTTATCGAAGGTAGATGCAGCTTCGGAGATACGACCTCTTACATAGGAAACATCGTATTTCTCTTGTGATTCACGATACATTTCTTCAAAAGACTGTCCCCACATCCGTAAATCCATATAAAAGATATATACATCGGTATCAGGCATGAGTTTTTTTACTTCAATAGCTTGTTTAACGGCCGTTACACAACATATCTTCGAACAATAATTATTACCCGATTTCTCATCGCGCGATCCTACACATTGTAAAAAAACAATGCGTTTGGGTGGCTCACCCATAGCATTTTCTATTTGATTATATTTAATCATTTTCTCCAAATCAACGGATGTAATCACACCATTGTAAATTCCATATCCCAATTCTTCTTTGCGTTTGGCATCGAAAACCGAATAACCTGTTGTTAATAATACGGCCGATGTTAGATATGATGTGTTCTTAGAGTCAATCACTTTCCATTCATCCCCGTCTTTTTTAATATCGACAATTTCCGTATCGCAGCATAGTTTGATATTGGGATGGAGTAATTTTTTATTTAGTTTATCTACCCTATCACTTGCCAACGAAAAGTCGGGAAATAAATACGCTTTATCCAAGAGATTGCTCAAGGTATTCAATGACTTTTCAAACAAAAGCACTTCCATGTTTCGATTGGCTAAGACAGCGGCGGCTTCAATGCCGGCCGGTCCTGCTCCTATGATAGCTACTCGTTTCATATATTATTATTTTTTATATTCTATACCAATAAATTATTCGGACGTTCGGGTTTAGGTAAAATCCTACCGTCGGCGGCTTTATATTTTTCTTTGGGATCATAAGGAATTCCAATTTTGTCTAATAATATTTCCAACTGCACCTGATGCAATTGCAGTCCCAATTCCCAGGGATTATAACCTAATAAGAGTCCTGCCATTTCTTCGTGGGTTATTACCGGAAT
>DHTG01000058.1:1720-12980 GCA_002411545.1 Bacteroidales bacterium UBA5266
CGACGTTCTGGATAATCCACCACTTCCCCACCCCATGCTTCGATCATGCCGGCGAGCACATGAGGAAATTCCGCTTTTCCCACGCCTTTTTCGGGAAATATTTTTGCATAATGGCATCCGATATGTTCAACCACTTGCAAGGGTTTTCCGGTAAAACGATTCACCAAGGCGTATTTCATCTTTTCTTTTAAATCAAAACGGAATTTATATATAATATCCGAAGGATGAACTAAATTCAAAGGGATATCGAACTCTCTACCTGTTGCCTTCCGCAGATATTCTCTTGTTTTTTCCAGCACTTCGGGTTTATTGTTCCAAATTTCAATCATTTCGGAAAACACTCCGAAAGAGGTTACACACGAGGGCACATAGTTAGTGTAGCCTGCATCTTTCATCAAGGAAAACAAACGGGCTACTACTGTCATGGTTGTTTCTAAAGGAACTATATCCGTATGATAACCTATACCCGTACATGTATGTTGATTCATTTCATCATAAATATCTTTTCCTAACTCTTCACGTACTATGCGTAAAAAGGCCGTTTCGGAACCGGGGAAAAAAGTTTGACGTATGCAACTTCTCTCATAGAAATATTTATCGTCGGCTATGGTCTTTTGATATTCGTTCCAATAATATTTTGCCATATTGTTTAATGTTTATATATACATTAATATTAATGTAGTCTTTATTTATAAAATCATGTTTTCTTTCACCAGTTCGGCAATATCTTTTACGTTACAATCGGTAGCTCTTTTAAATGCTTTTTTGCACATGGGACAAGCCGTAACGATGAGATCGGGATGTTTGGATAGTAGGCTATCCATGGCTGCATTGCGGATTTTAGTTTGCTGTTCGAGCGATATGACGGTATTCCCTAAATTATATCCACAACACAGACTTTTATCTTTCTCGTTTTTGGTTTTTAATAAAGTAGTTATGCTTTTAAGTATCTGGCGAGGGGCTTGATATATACCGCATCCTCTGCCCAATTCACAAGGATCGTGATACACTACTTTTAAATCGTCTTTTCTGACTTTTAGTTGACCGCTTTTTATCAAGCCATGAATATATTCGGTATGATGCATGACTTGTATAGGTAGATTATATTCTTTTTTAAAGGATTGATAGCATATCGGACAAGAAGTAACGAGCATATTTGCTCCAGATTGTTTGATTAGCTGTGTGTTTTTACGTCTTAATTCCGATGCTTGTATACTAAAGCCTTGCTGCCATAAGGGGCGTCCGCAGCAAATGGTTTTATCCTTATCCATAAACCAATACTTTTGATTCACTTTATCAAAGATATTCAGCATGGCATCCACAATGCCGGGCGTAAGATGCGACATGCATCCGGCAAAATAAACCACCCGACCTATAGAGTTAAATGCTTGTAAATTATCAATATATTTATAATTGCTGTCGGTATCCAGTTCTTTTTTATTCCGCATTTGCCTACGTATGGTCATCAAATCCAAGCCTACGGGGCATTCGGCCATGCAACGATTACACATCAAGCAATTATCGGCAATCTCCTCTTTGGGACGTTTATACCGCAAATCGCGAAGAAAATAAATGGATTGGACGCCTTGCAATTGTAAATCTTTATACAAAGGGCAATTGTCAATACAAATGCCGCATCGAGAGCAGGCACTCAGCTCATACATGGTAAATCCCGACACTTGTTCGTTTTCGCTCAGCCCCCATTTTCTCAAAAAAATTAAAATCACTTCCGTGAATATATGCATATAACGGGAAAAGGGCATGGCTACAAAAAAAGTTCCTAAGGCAAAAGAATATAAGGTCCAAGCCGGAATTTCCAACACATCGGCTACCGTATAATTTATCATATCACCTAAGCCCTGGGTCAAAAAACCACCGTTATTGTATAAGGTAGCGGTAAAACTTTCCGACAACAATCGCAAAGGAAAAATCAACCACAAAGAAAATTTCGTAAAACGATCAAAAACAACATGTTTGCTTGTTTTTTTCATGCCGAACAGGCGGGAATATATCGATTTAATATAAGCCAATATGACTCCTGAAAGCACATAAAGGAGGATAAAATCCATCAGATGTGCAAAGAAGGCTGCATGTTTGAAAGCTTGAGGGTCGTGAATGAAATAACGGTAGAAAATCCCTGTCCAAAAAGGTTTCGGACCATTCACAGCCAATTCGGTTTCAACCGCTCCTACCAGTATCAATAAGAACCATCCCAAGGCGATGCTGGAATGCATATACCCTAATAAAAAATTACGTTTAAAGACTTTACGATGAAATAAGGCTTCCCATACCGTTTCCCATATAGCCGATAAAAACTTCCAGGATAGGATATTTTTCAATAGCAGGGTTTTTTGTACGCGGTTAAATTGCTTATACCATCGTATGTATTTAATTATACAGATTGTAATTAAAGCAATTACGCCTATGAGGAAGGGAAGTACAAACGGACTGAAATAATTACTCATCTTTATTTCTTATTAGCTTCAAACAATATTTTTCGCATATGTATAATTAAAGAACGTAGGTTTACGCCTCTGGGACACACCAGTGTACATTTTCCACAGAGCATACAAGCCTTCAAGGCTTGTTGTACCCCCTCATATTGAGCTCGTCGAAACAGGGTATGTAGTTTACGAATATTAAAATCCGTAAACTGACGCGCCGAACAAGTAGCGGCACAGGCACCACAGGAAATGCATCGCTTAAAGGAAGGCTCTTCTTTATAAAGTTTTCGGACAAGTTCCATTTTACATTCATCCAAATGAATCACCCGTGTGTTTGATATCTTAAATCCAAAATTCGTCATAGTTGATTATTCTTTATTTTCCATCACTTTATTTCTCAAGTCTATTCCCCCGCTTATCTCGAAAATCTTTCGGATTTCGTCCAGGTTTTCTTGACGTATTTTCCGTAAGGCTCCGGGACCATCGCCTTGATAATTGGCGCCAAAACGAGGGGCTACTTCTTTGATATGTTCCACATACCACGCCCAAATAGGCCCTTGTTCGGGATGTAATTTGGGGTCAACGGTATCGGGATGTACGCAATACCCTATCTTTAATATATTGGCACCTACCCCACGCATGATGTCCTGTTGTTTACGTCCTTCGACACTTTCGGTATGATAACCCAGTTCTTGGGATATTTTTCGTAACACATTGATAACTTCTCCGGGAACATTGCCTCTCGGACAGCGTGTTTTACACGACATACATTGTCCGCAATACCATATGGTATCCGAACGCAACAATTGCTCTATGGCTTCCTCATCGTCCCGTTGCACGATATCGCATATGCTGCGCGGATCATAGGGAAAAAATTCCGCCGCCGGACAGATAGCCGTACATATGCCACAGTTCATACAGGCTTTTAAGGCTTCTTCAAAACGAATATCTTGCTTAAATAATTCACTTAAATTTCCCATCACTCATTGATTGTTACTTTATTGATACCCATCAAACGAAACAGAAACTTCGGCAATACCTTTTCCCTGTTGCGTTTCATTAAATTAATATGTAAACCCAAGACTTTGATCAAAGGAATTTTATGGGTTTCGACAAATTCTATCAAAGTGCCGTCAGGGTCTTCTATATAGGTGAAATGACCGGTGGCTTCGCCCATATCAAAACTGCTTTGATTGGCACAACTATCTACGGTAAAGGGAAATCCTTTTTCACGACAATAGTCTTTCAAGGCTTGCATATGGGTTACATCATAACAAATTTGGATAAAACCCGGGTCTCCCCAAAAACGTCCTTCGTAGATTTTCTTTGGCTCACGCTCCAAGGCTACTACCAGCTCCAGATGGCTGGGACCAAACATAGCGGCAAAAGCTCCTTTGCGCTTTTGACTGTGTTCGAGCAATACCCGGCGATAGCGTTGACTGCCACCCCGTAAAAATTGCCAATCTTCAAACACACCGATCTGATCATACACTATCGTATCATAACCCAAAATATCTTGATAGACCGGCAAGGCCTTTTCGATATTCCGAACGCCTATCATAGCCCCGACTACCCCTCCTGCCTGACGCTTACGGTCCACAAAGACATAGGCATCTTCTACAATTTGAAAATAATTTCCAAAGGGATCTAAGATGTAAAAACAAGGAATGCCGTCAGGCGTAATTAGAATATCGCTTATATGGCTGTATTTAGCTTTTATTTCCTGATGAAAAGTCTTGACATTCCTTGCTTTGATCTTAGCCAGAAAAACTCCCAAATCGGCAATCTGAATATCAAAATCCCGTGTTTTAGGCTTGCGTTCGGAATATTGCCAAATCTCCAAACCACCCCCGCCTTGTAAATTAACGGCTATACAAGCATGACGCTTTTGCGCTTGATTGCCGGTATAAGGCAACATCAACTCGGCGACACTATCATCTTCTAAAATCCTGATATCGGTTTGAAACATATCGATATACCATTTCCACGAGCGCTTCAAATTCTCCGTTCCTATACCCACTTGCTGTATGCCCGAAATAAAATATGAAGACATAAATATGTATTTAATGCGTAAATTTTATATGCAAAAGTAGCAAAAATATATTACATACCGATAGGATGATATAAATTCATACAATTAAGCGGAAAGCAAATGATAAACTGAGAACTTTCCACTCACATCGCTTTCAGACTCAAATCCAAGCTTTTCACACTATTTGTCAAGGCGCCGACAGAAATAAAATCTACTCCGGTTTTGGCATAGGCTCTGATGGTTTGTTGGTTGATATTCCCCGATGCTTCGGTTTCATAACAATGATTTACAATCTGCACGGCTTTAGCCACAGCTTCGGGGGTGAAATTATCGAACATAATGCGGTGAAATCCGCCCAAACGCATGGCTTCTTCCACCTCTTGCAGGGAACGGGTTTCTATTTCAATTTTCAGATCAAGCTTTTTGGCTTTTAGGTAGGCTGTTGTTTTTTCAAGAGCATTTTTCAAGCCACCGGCAAAATCGATATGATTGTCTTTAAGCATAATCATATCATATAATCCCATGCGGTGATTGCATCCCCCTCCTATCCTCACGGCCATTTTTTCGAGAACACGCAGATTGGGTGTTGTTTTGCGGGTATCTAATAAACGTACCGAAGTACCTTCCAACAAATGCACATAGGCTCGGGTTGTGGTAGCTATCCCGCTCATACGCTGCATGATATTCAACACCAAGCGTTCCGCTTTTAAGATAGAACGTACACTCCCTTCCACCTTCAGCACTATATCGCCCGGCTGCACCGAACGTCCGTCAGGAATATACACTTCGATTTGCATATCAGGGTCTACAGTCTTGAAAACACGCTCTGCTATCTCCACCCCGGCAATGATGCCCGCTTCTTTGACCCATAATTTGGATTTACCTCGACTGTCCGCCGAAATGGATACCAACGATGAATGATCTCCATCGCCTACATCTTCCCGTAAAGCATAGGTGATTATTTCCTCAATTGACATTGCTTGTTTTTTGTGATGCTTAATTCATATATTTGTAGCTTTTCGGTCTTTTTTGTTCTTTTTATGACATAATACACGCGAAACAAACAATTCGCCGAGGTAGTATAAGTGGCTATGGTATAGGTAACACATTCGGATGTATTGCCTTCTTGTTCAATTTGAAAAGTTTTGGGAGGATTTTTATCGAAGAAATCACTCACGATAAGTTCGGCTTGATAGCGGCTATAGGTCGCATCAATCCCGTTTATCTTTACATCGACCACTTCGTTGAAACAAAGCGATAATTGTTGTGCATTCCCTCTGATAAAAGCATCTTTGATTTGTTTTTGTATATTGATTTGTGTAAGTGATGAGTCTTTGGTTCCAAAAGAAAAAAGGGGAAAAGATATCAAAAACAGAAAAAATGGAAAGCTTCTACGCATATACAAAGCATTAATGGTTCAAACATTTCCTAACAACACAAAAACCAAACCAAAAAAAATTATTTCACCGAAAATATTTCTTCAACCGTCCAGTTGGGATTGACTTCAATCACTTTATCGAAATAAATTATTTTTTCGGCTTGTTTTTTTTCGCGGTAATTTCCGCTATCCCATTTTCCATTTCCATTGGCATCGTAGATAATTCTCAGGCTGTATTTCCCGGGCACCAACAGGTCATAGGCAATGCTTTTATCGAAAGTCAGGCTTTGTTCGTTCATAACTTCCTTTTTTTCGTTCAACAATTGTACAATATAAGGCTGTTCTTCGGTAAATTGATAGTAAATATGTATATTTCCATAATCTTTGAGCGATTTCGTCGTAAACGCCAAGCGAATGCTGTCGGTATAATGTCCGAGTGCCGAAGCAAAGATGGAATCGCCGACACATAAAATATAGTCTCTTTTACTTTTCCAGGCATAATCAACCATCAGTCTACGTTGCAGACTATCTTCGAAGTTGAGTTGTGGAATAAGGGTATCATAACACAACACTTCCACCAGAGAATCTTCGCCCGATTCTTTGACCAAGGTATCGATTTTTTTTTCTTTTTTCAATTCCAAGAGGAAGCATTTCGACAAATCGGCTGTATGTACGGGGTAATCAAAGACAAGACATAGCTTCCTGTTCCTTTCGCCGGCATATAAAGCCGTATAGCTTAATACTTTTTTTTCTTCTATACTATCTTTTACGCTTTTTTTCATCTTCATCAAACTCCCTTTGTCGGCGGGATTGATATCGAGGGTGTCAAACACGCAGTCATCGGCGATTACCTGAAAACGAATGTCTTTATCTACTAAATAATTGAAAAATAAAACTACGGTATCTTTTTTTGCCCCAAAATCCCATACATACAAATCATCGATCAGGGTATCCAAGGATATCAATTGAAAGTCTTTTACTTCATTAGAAAATACAAATTGATAATGCGCTTGTTTGATTAAATTACGCCGCAAAAACTTAAGCGTAGTATCTTTTTCTTGAAAAAAGGAAAGGGCTATGCGCATGGAATCCATGGCATCATGGTCTATGCTTTGTGAACTATCGGTATGTAAAAGAGGAAGTGCATAGGTTTGTATATAGGTGTCGACAAAGGCGATTTTTTCGTCCGGTAAATCATACATTCTATTGAAATTCTTATCTTCCAAGGCAAATAACAGATAGGACCTATTCGGAAGGTTGTTAAACACAAAATTCCCTTTGCTATCGGTATAGGTAACATAATCGGGTTCTTGGCTCAGAGGTGCCGAATCGTTTAGATTTTCATACAGAAAAACGCTTGTTTTGGGACAGGCTTCGCCGGTAAAGGCATCGTGCAGACTGCCGCTAATCATCATGGAATCTATATGTTCGCCGGTGGAGAAAACAAGGTGTTTCGAAGCCAATGTATTTCCCTCCGTAATATCTTTGACCGCTTCCAAAAGTTGAATCGTATAAGTAGTGTTTGGCTGTAAGTCTTCCTTCCACTTAATCACGAGCGATTTTCCTTTGAGGACAAAATCCGGACTTTTTTCTAAACGAGGTGAAACAAGAATGTTTTCCGATGGAGAAGCTAATTGGATGTATTCATTGAATGTCAGCTTGATTTGTTTGCCTTTAAATTGCATGGCTTCATGAGTCGGATATTGTGCGATGATATCGGGAGGAGCCACGTCCTTTGCGCCTCCACCTAAAGAGGCTTGACTGGCACAGGCATATAGCATATACGAAAGGACAACATATATATATACAATGGCATAGCTTCGTTTTGAACTCTTTGTTGATTTCATGCTGCAAAATTAGTTAATTTCACTTCTCATTCGAAGACATATATGCATTTTATAGGAATAATTTCCTGTTTTAATTCCACCTTGGATGCTTATTTATCTTTGCGCAACAAAGCCAATCCGCCGCTGCCGGTTTCTTTGTAGAGGCTGGGGAGGTCTTTTCCAGTTAGGTTCATTGTTTTCACCACCTTATCAAAACTAACGATGTGTTTCCCGTCCGACATCATGGCATATAAATTGGCATCCAAAGCTCGAAGTGCCGCAAAGGCATTGCGTTCGATGCAGGGTATCTGTACCAAACCGCAAATGGGGTCACAGGTTAATCCCAGGTGATGTTCCAAAGCCATTTCGGCTGCATATTCAATTTGTTGAGGACTACCTCCAAAAAGCTGATTGGCTGCCGCTGCCGCCATGGAACAGGCCGTACCGACTTCCCCTTGACAACCGACTTCGGCACCGGAAATAGAAGCGTTGGTTTTGACAATATTGCCAAATAAAGCGGCCGTAGCCAAGGCTTTGAGTATGGATTTATCGCCAAAATCATGATTGGTTTTCAAATGAAATAAAACGGCAGGCAGAATGCCGGCCGAGCCGCAGGTAGGAGCCGTAACTATCAAGGAGCCCGAAGCATTTTCTTCGGCGGTAGCCAAGGCATAGGCTGTTACCAAGCATCGTCCTTGCAAGGAGGCTTTGTAGCTTGAAGCT
Source organism: Bacteroidales bacterium UBA5266 (assembly GCA_002411545.1). Taxonomy (GTDB): domain Bacteria; phylum Bacteroidota; class Bacteroidia; order Bacteroidales; family WCHB1-69; genus UBA5266. The sequence goes on from DHTG01000058.1 coordinate 10,124, forward strand.
TTGACAAAGTAAGAGGCCGCTTTGCGCCGCAGCTTCAGTCCTCCCGGTATCACCCCTTCGTTTTGTAAACCCCTGAGTATGGCGGCTTGCATTACTTCCCAAACCACAGACAGGTATTCCCATATCGCTTCGCCTTCATGTTGAATGACATATTCCCAATAAGTCATTCCATTCGCTTCGATATAGGTCAATATATCGGATATGGAGGTATGTTCATACATGCTATGTTCCACGAATCGAGTGTTCTCATCGGCCAGCTTTCCTCCTCCTATACTGTAAATCGTCCAACTATCCTTCAGCTGCTGTTGTTCATCCAAGGCTTCAAAAAGCATGGCATTGTTATGAAACGGTAAAAACACATCCGGTTTCCAAAGTATATCGACCGGAGTAGGATGCATTACATCGATGATGGCTTTATCGGTAAAATGTCCTTTCCCCGTAGCCGCTAAACTGCCGTAGAGTGTAACTCGGAAGGAATTTGCTGTGGGATGCTTCGCTTTAAACTGCTCGGCCGCTTTACGAGGGGCCATGGTATGGCTGCTCGAAGGACCGTTTCCTATACGATAGATATGTTTGATGCTTTCCATCGGTTCTTGGTATTAAGTTAAATCATAGTGAATTTGATATAATATATTGTATGCCCCTGCTCCAACCACATTTTTTCGTAATAGGTCTGTATGGCCAAGATAGAATTTTGAATTTCCGACTGATACACATCCTCTTGTATTTCCAATATCGTATAATCAAGCTTATGGATGACCTCTTTGGTATAATGAAACAAGAGTTCGGAATCGGTTTTCAGGTGTATGCAGCCGCCGGGCGTTAACACTTGTTTGTAAATATCCAAATAATAGGATGACGTTAAACGTTTGGCCACTTTGGAACGTTTGGGTTGAGGGTCGGGAAAGGTAAGCCAGATTTCGTTGACTTCGCCTTCGGCAAACATACGGGGCAAAAACTGTATTTGCGAGCGGATAAAGGCTACATTCTGCATATTATTTTCAGCAGCATACTTACAACCCTTCCATAAACGGGCTCCTTTACGATCCATGCCTATATAATTCCGATGCGGAAACATAGCCGCCAAAGCCAGGGTATACTCTCCCCTGCCACAGCCAAGCTCCAAGGTAACAGGTTCATCTTGCTTGAAATATTCAGCCTTCCAGCGTCCTTTCATCGATGCATCTTGTTGCAATATTTCCTCGTAAGGAAAGGAAAAGTAATTTCTAAATGTCAGATTTTCTGCGAACTTCTCTAGCTTATTCTTACTCACGGCTCTTTTTTTTGAGCTGCAAAAGTACAAAAAAATACGGCATCAGGGAACATGATTTCATAAGACTTCCCACACATCGGCTTTTTTCTACCATAAAAACACCAATCACCTGTTACAAACCAAGCGCAATATCGTCCATATTTTTATGTCAAAATGTAACATTAATGTTACATTAAACACCACTCGATTTTCATCCAAAGACATACAATGAGAGCCGACAGGGGTGTAATGTCCCCTGATTTTTTATTTATAAATCTAACAAACAATGAGTTATTTTTATATATTTTAACCTTTTTTAATGACAAAATGGCGGTTAGAAGGCCGCTTTTTTTATGGCATGAATTTTGCTATTGCTTATCTCTGTTTGTTTTACGGAGGAAACATTATCAATAAAATTTTATTTACTTTTGCACTTGTTTCCAAAGGAACAAAAACAACATCATAGAAATTAATATTTTAATAACAACTAAAATCGCGCACGTAGGAGAAAAAAATGAAAAAGAAAGAAAAAGAAATGAGAGATTTTAAAGCAAAAGAAAACTACATTCAACCCATCCTCGAAGTCATAGAAGTGAAAGTGGAAAAAGGCTATGCTAGTAGTCCTGAAGCTGTAGCAGGAAAGTACGAATCCACTGAAAGCATCAATAATTGGGATTTTTAACACAAACTTAATCACAATAACTGCTGAGCACATGAAGAAAATAATCATAACCGGGCTCATGGTCCTTATAGGGGCAGCATTCACTTCTTGTAAAGAAGAAAATACCGACAACCGCATCAAAGTACGCATAGCCGATGCTACCGACGCAGAGAATAAATCACAAAAGCTGTATATAGATTCCGTTTCAGCAAAAATCTATTGGACTGTGAACAGTCATATCAAATTAGTTAGCCAAAACTACCATCCGTCCCGACTTCGTTATGTAGGCAAATCGGGGCAAATCGCAAACTTTGAACTCATGGAGGGCGAATTGCAACCCATAAATTACATGGGATTTTATCCCGAAAATATTGAGATGAATACCGACCGCACCCTCATTTACAATGCACCTTTCGTATTTACCATTAATTCCTCCAATCCGAGTGCTTACATTTCGGATTATTTGCTTATGTATGCTAAAACACCCTATAATCACGCCAATCCCAACGACACCCTGCTATTTTATCCGGGCATGACGATATTGGAACTGCCTTTGCGGGTAGATAGCGGCAGTTTGCTCATCCAATCGATTACCCTAAGTGCCAACGGAGTGAATCCGGGAAAAGGAGCCTTTGTTACCAAAGCCCGACTCCCCAATGTATTTAACGGAGAAACCGATCCCGTTGCCTTAAACGTTTGCAATAGCCTCATCTACCAATTCTCAGGCAATGGCTTATCTATAGGCACAACTCCCATTACAATTAAACTCTTGGTGTGGTCGGCCGATACGGCACCCGGATTAAGCAGCTATACCATTAACATCAATAACGATTATTTTAGCAAAAACCTCAGCCGAACGGCTACCTTTGCCAACAATACCTATTACAATCTCCCCGCTTTCATTCCACCCACACCCCAAATAGGCGATTTCTACCAAGGAGGAA
>DHTG01000058.1:13338-13493 GCA_002411545.1 Bacteroidales bacterium UBA5266
GCTTATGTTTGCGATACACTAAGCATAAACGGATATACCGATTGGTTCCTGCCCTCAAGAGATGAATTAAATATGATTTACCAAAATCTCTTTATTCCCCGTTTACTTGATTTTCATAGTCAATCCAACGACTTATACTGGACTTCTACGCAAAA
>DHTG01000058.1:13667-16011 GCA_002411545.1 Bacteroidales bacterium UBA5266
ATCCAAAATCCGTCCAAACAAGCCATGGCCTTTAAATATAATACAGGACATGCCAATTTTGTAGTTTCGACTAAGAAAGATCAAGCATGTTATGTCCGCCCCATGCGTACATTCTAAAAACATCCTAATTTTTATTTCCCATACAAAGAGTCAAGCAAGTTTGACTCTTTTTTTATTCGCTTAAAACGGCTTTGAAGGCTGACAGTCGAACAAAAAAAACGCCGGTTTGAAAATGTAACATAAATGTAACATATATATAAATGGCATTAATTTACACAATACATATTTCATAAAAAAAACATTCAACTATCTAAATCTTGTATTATATGCTTGTTATACTATATATTACTAATTCTTTTTTCCATCATCCCATAGTATGCGTAGGTAAACAGCATACTTTTTATTTCTCTTCTCAAATATTTATATATTATATTTTATCTTTATTCATTATTTCATATTAAAATTTAATATACTTTTGCAGAAAAAATTTAATCAATAACGAATCGTAAGAATAAATGGAAAAGTTAATATACACACCTCCCATGATAGAGGTCATAGAAGTAAAGGTAGAAAATGGATATGCCGCATCTACTAAAGGTTCAGGAAATATGGAATACAGTGAAGGAGTTGAACATTTGGACTTTGAATAAAAACCTACATACGTAAATGAAATATATTAGCCATTGTTAACAAAAAAATCTCACAAAATGAAAAAAGTGTTCATACTGATAAGCATAGTTAGTCTATTCAGCCTGCCGGCTTGTAAAAAAGATAGAAATGAGGAAAATGTAATCAAAGTAAGTATCGCCTTTGACGAGACAGATAAGAATCAAAAAATTTCCATCCATAGCGACAGTGTACGAGCGTTTATTAATTGGACAACAAATAGTAGGATTCGCATGATTAATTCCGATGCAAAAACGGATATACTGTTAAGATATGTAGGTAAAAATGAACTTAACATAGCAAGTTTCGAAATACCTGAAGAAAATAACTTAGCCAATGGTTTGTATGCCGGTATGTATCCTGTGACAGCCAAACCCTCAACGCGTTTTACTATTCCCGACTACTATACCATACATTCCCAATCCGGCGAAATGGATAACTATTTAATTGATAATTTATTGATTTATACCAAAACCCCTTATAATCATGGCATAGACCCCTATGCCGTATTCCGACCGGCCATGACCGTATTGGAGCTGCCCCTTAAAACCGATTCGGGTACTATCATTATCGACACCATTACGCTTTATGCCAACGGAGTAATCGGTAACGGCGCCTTTATTAAAAGTGCTACCTTACCGGGTATCTTTAACAATGATACGAATCTTACAAATATTACCTATACGGATAGCATTCGGTATGTTTTTCAACAACCCTTACTCATTGGAACCACTCCGGTGAGTGTTAAATTGTTGATTTGGTCAAACAAAGCCTGTACCCTTAGCCACTATTCCATATCCATCAACGGGGATAGATACCTGAAATATTATGCTAAAAACATAAACACAAGCTCGGCTTTTTCTAATGCAAAATATTATAAAATACGTACCCTCAACATCCCACAACCCGTTAAAGGCGATTTCTACCAAGGAGGTTATGTGGTTCATACAGCTATTGCCAAAAACGTAACCCATTGTTACATTGCTGCTATGGCCGACTTGCCCGGAACGTACTCCTGGGGAAGTACTTCTTCTCAAACAGGTACTTCCACGATCTTTGGAACAGGAAAAACAAACACGGATTTTATGTTTACCTTATCCGCAGCTCCGGCAGCACAAGCTTGTACATCTTATGTAGTGAAGCAATATACAGATTGGTTTTTGCCCTCCATAGATGAAATGGATACCCTATACCAAGCTTTACGTAATAACCCGGGTGCTTTAACCATTAATGACAAATATTGGAGTTCTTCAGAAGTTTCTAAAAACCAAGCATATTATTATATAATAGATAAAAAAGGATCTCCTAAAAAGGGGAATGAACAAAGAGCAAATAAAGCTTTTCTTGTTCGTCCCATGCGTAAATTCTAAAAACAAGGCCTCGCACGGAACATTTCTTAACACACCAAAAGAAGGATACCTACTCCTTCTTTTTTTTCATCCTAAAACATAGCTCCTCTTTGCCTTAAAAAATTAAATTAAAATGTTTCATGTATGCTTTGCTAAGCATGCTTGTCATCGGCCATGTATCTTGTAAAAAGGATAAAACCGACGAAAACACCGTTAAAGTCTGCATTGCCTTTGACTCCCCCGACAAAAAACAAAAAATTTACGTGGATGCCTCCTCTTCCATTGCGGCGATTTATTGGACACCCAACACTCAAATTAGAATGATTAAT
>DHTG01000018.1 GCA_002411545.1 Bacteroidales bacterium UBA5266
TTTGCATTTCGTTTCAATAGAATTAATACTAAAAAGAGAAAAGAGATGACAAAAAAAATGCCGGTTTTCTGTGTTGCTATCATGCTATCCATATCTTATTTATATGCACAAGAAGACTATCCGACAGATGTTCCGAATGAATGTACAAGCATCACCATGGGTAAAAAAGCCACCGACGACGGTTCGGTGCGTACTTCCCATACCGACGATAGCCACCGTACCCGTTCCAATATTTTTGTTACACCCGCTAAAAATCATCCTGCCGGAGCTACGGTTACCATGTATAAACGTTTGTGGGATAATTCCGGTCCTATGCCGAGTTATCGCAATGATTCCATCGGTTTCATTCCTCAAATTCCTCATACCTACGCCTATTTGAATACGGCTTATCCTTGTTTGAACGAAAAGCAACTGGCTATCGGCGAATCTACCTTCGGAGGTAGAAGCAGTTTACAATCCGATTTGGGTTTAATTGATTGTCAACGGCTGTGTACCTTAATGCTGGAACGTTGTTCTACGGCACGGCAAGCTATTCATGTGGCAGGCGAATTATTGAAAACCTATGGATGGATAGATGCCGGGGAATGTTTAACCATAGCCGACAAGCAGGAAGTGTGGCATTTGGAAATCTTAGGATCGGGTAAAGGAAACAAAGGAGCCGTATGGGCGGCCCAACGCGTGCCCGACGAACATATTTCAGTGAATGCAAACGCAAGTACCATCAAAGAAATTGATACGGCAAACAAAGATTATTTTATGTATTCCGACAATGTGTTTTCTTTGGCTCTCGACAGCGGATGGTGGGATGGTAAAGAGCTTTTCCGTTTTTGCTATGCTTATGCCCCTGCAAGCCGCGCTTTATTGGCTGCACGACGGCGCGAATGGCGGGTGTTCGACCTCCTCGCTCCTTCCTTGAAATTAGACCCTAATATGGAGAATTATCCCTTTTCCGTAAAACCTGATACCTTGGTTTCACTCGAAAGGATGATGAACGTTTTCAAAGATTATTACGAAGGAACGGAATATGATTTACGGAAAAACATTACCGTTAAAGGTGATAGCGGCAAAATGGTGATATCGCCCCTTGCCAATCCTTTTATGTCGGTGGATGAACTGAGGTTGCATAAAGTAAACGGCGGATGGCATCATTTGGGCGAACGCAATATTGCCGTCAGGTTTACGATGTACGGAACCGTCATACAATGTCGCGATTGGCTTCCCGACGAAGTAGGTGGTGTGGTGTGGTTTGCCTTAGATAATGTGGCTTCGTCAGTTTATGTACCTATTTATTGCAGCGTTACCGATTTGCCTTCGACTTATAAAACCGACGGACGTAAAACCGGTTTCAGTCGCGATGCCGCTTGGTGGGCTTTTAATCGTTTGGGAACTTTGTCAGCACAGAGATGGGGAACTTTCCGTAAAGAGCTGGATAAAACATGGATACCTTTTCAAAAAAAGCTATTGGAAAATCAAGCAACAATCGAAAAACAAGCTTTAGATATTTATAACCCTAAAAAAACTGCTAAAACTATCAAGTTGTTAACAGATTATAGCATGGAATGGTGCAATAAAGCCGTTGATGCCGCTTGGGATTTAGGAGATTATATTTGGACTACATATGACGGATATTGGTAATAATAATGTATAGATAACATATGAAACTTAAACTAAAAGGTGCAGGAGTAGCTTTAATAACTCCTTTTAAAAAAGACTTCTCTATCGATTTTGAAGCCATTGAACGATTGGTGGAATACCAAATACAAGAAGGAACAGATTACATTGTTGCTTTGGGAACAACAGCCGAAACGCCTACTTTGTCGTTCACCGAACGTAAAGAAATACTAAGGACTGTTGTGCAAACGGTAAAAGGAAGAATACCTGTGGTTGTGGGTATTGGAAGCAATAATACTATGGAGGTTATTGAACAAATTTATTTATACGATTTAAAAAAAGTGGATGCTGTTTTATCGGTAGCACCTTATTATAATCGACCCCAACAAGAAGGGATATTTCAACATTATAAAGCCATTGCAAAAGCATCGCCTCTTCCAATAATTCTCTATAATGTAGCATCGCGTACTGCCGTTAACATCGAAGCCGAAACCACGCTGCGCATAGCCAAAGAAATACCGAAGGTAATTGGCATTAAAGAAGCTTCGAGAAATTTCTCCCAAATCATGCATATCATGGAACACAAATCCTCCGATTTTTTGGTCATTTCGGGTGACGATATCATTACCTTGCCATTAATGGCTTGTGGTTTGGACGGTTTGATTTCAGTGGTTGCCAATGCTTATCCTAAATGTATCGTACAAATGATACAAAGTGCTTTAGATGGAGATTATCAGACTGCTCGTGCTTTACATTATCGCTTGTTGCCTGTGATGGAATTTTGTTTTAAGGAAGGGAGTCCTTCGGGAGTAAAAGCCTTTGTGGAAAGTCAAGGTAGAGCGGAACATTATGTACGTTTACCTTTGGTTGATGTGAGCGAAAGTTTAAAACATGAGATTAATAGACTAGTTAATTCCATGAAATAATGACATATCAAAATCTTATTCAATCGTTTAAAAAGAAAATATATTTGCCTGTTTATTTATTAATGGGTGAAAATGATTACTATATCGATAAGGTTAGTAATTACATACAAGATAATTTCTTTGATGATGAAGGAGTGAAGGATTTCAATTTAGAAATTTTATATGGGAAAGATACGACTGTAAACGAAATAGTATCGTTGGCTAAGCAATTTCCAATGATGTCCGATTATCGTGTCTTGATTGTAAAAGAAGCGCAAAATTTGGAACGAAGTATAGCTGATTTACTTCCATATGTCCAAAACCCACAAAAACAAACTATTTTGGTGTTATGCTATAAGTATAAAAACCTGGATAAACGGTTAAGCTTATTCAAAGCTATTGATAAAATGGGCGGGGTGTTTGAAAGCCCTAAAGTCTACGACAACCAAGTACCTAAATATGTGAAAGAAATCGTAGCTGAAAACAAATTTATCATATCCGATTATACAGCTCAATTAATCGCTATCCACATCGGAACCGATTTGTCGAGAATAGAAAATGAAATTATCAAATTAAAAAATATCATAAAAGAAGGTGAGGAAATAAGTCCGAAATTAGTGGAAGAATACATAGGTATTAGCAGGGAATTCAATGAGTTTGAATTGATTAATGCCATTTGGGCGCGCGATGCTTCCAAAGCTTTTCAAATTATTCAGTATTTTGAATCGAATCCTAAAAATTATCCCAATGCAAAAACACTACCTCTTATTTATAATGGATTTATAAAATTGATGCAGTATCACTTTGCCAAAGAGAAACGCAATCTTAAAACTTATAATATTTTCAATGCCGAAGCGGAAAAAGCTTTCCGCAGTGCCGTTCAATTCTATACTCTCGACATATTAAAAGCTATTATCCATCTTTTAAAGATGTATGATTTGAAATCCAAAGGACACGAAGGGTGTGATATAGACGACCATGAATTGTTAAAAGAGCTGACCATTAAAATTATAACTTGTAATTTTTCGTAATGAGTTAAAGTTTGTTAAATAAAGAATTTTTTATGTAGAATATTGCATTGCCAAAAGGAGTTCTAAAAAATGATTTGTCATGTTGTTAATTAAGAATATAAAAGAGTTAGTCCAGGTAGAAGAAAAGCCCGTTTCCTATAGGGCAGGTGATAAAATGCAAGAAATGCATACTTTAAAAGATGCCTGGTTGTTGATAGAGAAGGATAAAATAAAAGATTTCGGACTTATGAAGGGAATAAGTCAGGAAGCTCAAAAAGCAAAGAAGTGTATCGATGCTGAAGGAAAAATGGTGTTCCCCTGTTTTTGCGATTCCCATACGCATATAGTATATGCCGGTAGTCGTGAGATAGAATATAATGATAAAATAAAAGGATTATCCTATGAAGAAATAGCCAAACGCGGTGGAGGTATTTTAAATTCTGCCAAACGCTTACATCAAGCGAGTGAAGATGAACTTTTCGATGCGGCTTGGGAACGTTTGGAAGAGGTAAAAGCCTATGGTACAGGTGCCGTTGAAATAAAAAGCGGCTACGGACTCACCACCGAGGATGAATTGAAAATGTTGCGTGTTATCCGTCGCTTGAAAGAAAAATCGCCTTTAACCATAAAAGCCACTTTTTTAGGTGCTCATGCCGTTTCTGCCGAATATAAAGGACGACAAGATGATTATGTGGATTTAATCATTAACGAAATGATTCCCATGGTGGCAGCCGAAGATCTGGCCGACTTTATCGATGTGTTTTGCGATAAAGGCTTCTTTACGGTTGAAGAAACGGATCGTATGCTGATGGCAGGTATCAAATATGGATTGCAGCCTAAAATTCATGCCAACGAATTGGATTATTCCGGTGGTATTCAAGTGGGAGTGAAATACAGTGCCTTGTCGGTCGATCATTTGGAGTTTACCGGTGATGAAGAAATTGCTTCTTTGCTCCATTCCGAAACCATGCCTACCGTATTACCCGGTGCTGCTTTCTTTCTCGGGATGATACATGCTCCGGTGCGGAAAATGATTAATGCCGGTTTACCTGTTGCCATGGCCAGCGATTTCAACCCGGGTTCTTCTCCTTCGGGAAATATGCAATTGATTCTTTCGATGGCGTGTATAAATTATCGTATGTTGCCTGAAGAAGCTATTAATGCTACCACCCTCAATACCGCATATGCACTGGCTTGCAGCGATACGCTGGGGACTATTGCTAGAGGTAAAATTGCCAATGTATTTATTACTAAGAAAATTCCTTCCTATCAATACATGCCTTATGCTTACGGCAGTAATAAGGTGGAACAAGTTATCTTAAATGGAAAACTACAATAAAGTATATCTGCTTGCCGGTGGCAACCTGCAAAATACTGCCGAAAAGTATCAAAGACTTTTTGCCTTATTGGAAAATCATATTGGAGAGATAATCCTTTCATCCGGTTTTTATCTTAGCGAAGCATGGGGGTATAAATCAGAATATCCTTTTATTAATCTGGCGATTTGTTTGCATACCAAACTATCGCCCGAAGAAGTCTTACAAAAAACACAACATATCGAAAGGCTGATGGGTAGAGATATGAAAAGTCAAAAAACCTATGCCGACCGCAGCATGGATATCGACATTATCTTTTATAACGATCTTATATGGCAAACCGACTCCTTACAGATTCCGCATCCCCGCATGCAGGAACGACTGTTTGTGTTGTATCCTTTGTGCGAAATAGCATCCGAAATCATACATCCGGTCTTAGGTAAAAGCATTCAACAGCTAAAAGATAGTTGTAAGGATACTTCCGAAGTGAAAAAATTCCGTTTTACGGTTTAAATAACAGTTGAAAGTTCACAAAAACAAGTAAATGATAAAAGCATCTTATGTTTTTATCGGTTCCATATTAGTGTGATAAAAATGAAATTCTTCAATGAAATGAAGAAATTATAATGAAATTCTTCAATACATTGAAAAAAATAGTATTTTTGCCGACGAAACACATAATAATTAAGCTATGGTAAAGAGAGAAATGGAAGATATCGTTTTTAACGAACTTCAACCTCAAAAAGTGATTATTATATATGGTGCTCGTCGGGTAGGAAAAACGGTTTTGATTGAGCAATTAATGCGTCGTTATCAAGGTAAAGTGCTTTTGCTCAATGGAGAAGATATGATAACGGTCGATATGTTGTCGCGACGAACCGTATCTAATTATCAGCATTTATTTTCCGGTATAGATTTATTGATCATCGACAAAGCTCAATACATAGAAAATATCGGAAAAATATTAAAGTTAATAGTCGATTCGATGAAAAACCTTGCTGTTTTGGTTTCAGGTTCTTCTTCTTTTGATTTATTGAATCAAGCCGGCGAACCCTTGGTAGGGCGTTCTTATTCTTTTATTTTATATCCATTTTCTCATAAAGAGTTATTGCACTTCGAAAGTCAAGCCGATATTCTTCGGCATTTAGATTCATATTTAATTTATGGCTCTTATCCCGAATTATTTAAAATAGAAGACTATGATAAAAAACAACATTATCTATTGGAAATGATATCTCTTTATTTATTAAATGATATCTTAAGCATCGACGGTATTAAAAACGCCTCAAAAATGCAAAAATTACTCAAATTGATTGCCCTGCAAATAGGAAGTGAGATTTCTTATGATGAATTGTCAAAACAGCTTGGCATGAGTAGAAATACCGTTGAAAAATATCTTGATTTATTATCCAAAACATTTGTGATTTTTAAATTACCGGCTTTTTCAACGAATCCGAGGAAAGAAATAAGTAAAATGGCCAAATGGTATTTTTATGATAATGGTATTAGAAATGCTTTAATAAATGATTTTAAACCTATAGTAGTTCGAAGCGATGTAGGGATGCTTTGGGAGAATTTTGTTATCAGTGAACGTATTAAGATGAATAATAATCAACGTTTACATAAAAATTATTTCTTTTGGAGAAATTATAACAAACAAGAAATTGATTTCATTGAAGAATATAAAGGTGAACTACATGCTTTTGAATGCAAATGGAATGAATGTAACGTGAAAATACCTGCCGCTTTTAAGGATAATTATCCTAAGTCGTCCTTTAACATTATACATAATCGCAATTTTTTCGAATTTTTATAAATCATTATAGGAATATAAAAATCTACTATTGTTCTATAAAACCAAACGGAATCTTCGCTTCGCTCAGTATCTGTAACTAATAACGTATTTTTATCTCTCAGGCGTAATCTCTATTGTCATTTTAAAAAAATAGTGAAAGACGTTTCTTCATACAAATGTAATTTCATGTTTACATTCTCGTAATTTGTGCGGCATACTTTTGCATCAAAAAAAAAAGAAAAAAATTAAACATTAAACAACATGCAAAAGCAGTCATTGAAAAAAATAGTTTTGTCAGTGAGTTTATCCCTATGTGCTTCGGTAATAAGTCTGGCACAGGAAGTGGAACAAACACCCATGGAAAAAACGGAAGCCAAAGTAGAAGAAATGATCACTTCGCTCGATG
>DHTG01000048.1 GCA_002411545.1 Bacteroidales bacterium UBA5266
AAACTGATTACACGGGTAGCATCACTGTCGTTTGCTGCACCTATGGCATCCGCTTCCTTTCCATAGCTAACCAAACCGTGGTCTTTAAGGGCTATGTCTTGATAACCGCGTATTACTTCGCAGGAAGTAGCCCAGGCGATGATACGTTTGTCTTTGCAATGTATGGCTTTGCAGTCGTCAGTCCCCACAGCACCGTCGAATTGCGCAACCAAATATGGAGACAAACAAAACATTTGCAGCAATATACAGAAAATCTTTTTCATATTTAATACACTATTAGCTTTTTCGTTACACGTCCTGCTTTCGATGTTATATACAGGAAATACATTCCTTTGGGAAAATCACCACAAGGAATTTTATAAAAGGCATTTTCATTACAATCTACCCTATCACTATATATTATTTTTCCATTCAAATCCACGACACTAAGATTTACGCTTTCATTCCATCCTTTGAGTTCACACACCACAAAATCGCTTGCAGGATTGGGATAAAGCAAGGCATCATATACATTAAAATTAATTGTAGAAATATGATTGGTATCGCCAAACGGATTAGAAACGGGAGTGATGGGAATATCCCACACATACACCCATTCGGTATCGGATTGGCCGCATGATTCATCGCCAAATTCGACCATGTCGCCGGGATGCACATATTGCGTACTTATTCCATTTACAGCTCCTTCGTTGATATTATACATCCAATAGCCGCCCTTTAAGGCCAGGGTGTAGGTGCTGTCTTGGTAGGTAATTTCGGTTATATAACCGCCGCCGTCTACATAGGCAAAACGCGGGTCGTCTTGAGCAATGTCGTCGAGCAGTTGGGAAACCAATAGGGAATCGCTTGCAAAACGATAGCCCCATGCAAAAGCAATTTGGGGTTCGCACCAATTGACAATCATAATGCAACGATTGCTACCACTTCCTACCCAATACTGTATGTCATCGAAAGTGATGTCGTTAGATTTTACGTTTCTCAATGACAAATCGGGACTTTGTGCCAATACATTTAGCATGACTCCCATTAAAAACAGACTTGTAATTGTTACTCTTTTCATTTCTTTTTGATTTAATATTACAAAATATATTTAAAATTTAAAACTTACTCTTATTTGAAAATGCCTACCGGGCATAGGATAGTTCTTGACTACTTCATATTGTTTATTACACATATTCAACATTTCGGCACCTAAGGTCAAGTGCGTTTCTTTTATGGTAAAGCCACGATATACCGCAATTCCCTGATCCAAATAAGGGAGCAAAGCATTGTCGTCGGTATTTTGTCCCAACATATAACGTTCACCTACATATAACAAAGAATAAGAAACATGTATCCATTTGGTTTTGAGAACCACCACCACCGAAACGCTGTGTTTAGGCGTATATGGAATTTGGTGTTTATAATTTTTAGCCTTTTCATCACTTATATCCACGACATATTGATAGGTGTAGTTTATCATATATTCCGTTTGAATGTGTCGATGATATTTCATTTCCACCATCGCTTGCACATTCACCCCTGTTACCAACACTTTGCCGAGATTGATCATCGACCAAACAAAGAGGTTCTTATTGGGAACGGCAATAATCTTATCATTTACCATATTATGATAAACATCAGCACTAAGTGAAACATAAGGCAAAAGGACGTTAATATATTCCACCCATTTAACACCCACATCGAATTGTTGCGTACGTTCGGGTTTTAAATTTGTATTCCCTACTAAACGGTAATACAAATCATTAAATGTAGGCATACGGAAAATATTCTTATAGAATGCTTCTATGTAAAACGATTTCTTTTCAATGGGTTGATAAGAGATATGGAAGGAAGGATTCAGTCTGTGTCTAAATGTTCCTTTATCTTCGCTTTTTACAATATCATATATATAAGAATGCAACAAAGTGGCCGAAAGCGAAAACTTTTTCAAACGAAACAAGGTCGAAGCTGCCGTTAAGGATGTGTAACGATACGGAAGAGGAAAATCCTCCATAGATGTATGCATGTCATTAAGAAATAAATCATTAGAAAGGGATAACGACAATTTAGGAGTAGCCTCATACAAAACGGCATTGGAAACATAAAACTCACGCTGCCAATATTTATTATCTAATTTACCTTCCACATTGAGATAATCGGGATCAAGATAACGTAAATAGCTGTAATTCCATTTGGCATTCGATTGAAAGCGCAGTTTCTCTTTAATATTATATTGATAATGCAATTGAGCGAACAGATTTTCATCCCACAAACGTTGACGAGAAGGAAGGGAATAAAACACCACAGCACCCGGTAATCCTTGCTTGGCATAGTAATAAAACACTTTGGCGTTTAATTCCTGTTTAGGATTTATTTGTAAATACACATTGGCTTCGGTGCGATAGCATTGCATATCGGCATTCTCCCGACGAAAGCGCAGACTGCTGTCGGCGTTTTGGATGCTAAAGGGGTAGTTTCCTTTGTTATACATGTATTCTCCGTAAAAAGAAGTAATGATTCTTTTCCCTATTTTGTTTTCCAACAACACTGTCGGTTGATATAAATGGAAAGAGCCTGTTTTAAAGGAGACATTCACATTCCAGGGCTTATTTTCTTTAAAAACAGCTTTGCGAGTATTTAATTGCAATAAACTTGCTGAAGCAAAGGAACGCGCCGTTCGGAAAATATCAGTCCCCTCTCCTACATACAAAGTGATGCAATCTGTATTATCCAAAGAAAAGCGTCCGATGTTAATCTGACCGGTTTGATAGTCGGAAACGGTCAAGCCGTCGTAAGCCACCGCCGTATGATTGGCACCGAGGCTACGAACCGAAACGGTTTTCAATCCGCCCAAACCACCGTAATCCTTCACGATTACCCCCGAGAAGTATTTCATCACATCCGAGAGTTGAAGCGAGGGAATGGAACGTAGCGTTAAACTATCCATTATTTGTGTCGAAGCCGAATGAGTTTCCTTTTGAGCATTGCGTTTGTTATAAATGGTAACACCCTCTAAACTCTTCGTTTGCAGACTGTCCTTTTGCTGAGCACAGAGCGTAAGAGGAAATAATCCCGTACAAACGAGGACATTCAGTAAATAAACAAATATTTTATTCCGACTATACATATTTCAAGTTCTTCCGACTATCAAACATTTGTATTCGCCGGCTCGGAAAAAATTAAGATAAAATGATAAATCATTTGGTCTTCAGCCATTTCCTCGAAAGCTTGCGAACACTCATTTGGCAGGTCTTCTGACTTACTCCCGTTTTGATTGCCTTCCCATTTCTTTCAGATTGAAACAGTGGCAAAAGTTTTCAAAACGTTTAAAGAGCTTACAGCAGCGGGACTGTCAAGGATTTGCACCTTGTTCCCTTTTGATCGTACACCCTTGCGGACTTCCGAACCAAATGCGATGCAAAAGTATATCTTTTTTGGTATACTTGGATAAATAAAAGAAAAAAAAATGTTTTTTAATAAACAACTTATGGATAATAATCAAAGTAACAAAAACCAACGCAGTGGTAATTGAATGCAATTTTCCTTAAGCACAGGCGAGGCAATGCCCTGTGAAACTAGCAATCCATAACGACAATGTATATTTGAACATTTTATTTGTTTTGTTTTTGTTTTATTTGTTCCGACTTCCAATAAAACCGGTTTGTGTCGTGTTTCGATAACGAAATCAGGATTTGTTTCCTTACCGGTTGTTAAAAATGAAATTATTCCATCGGTTAAACATCTCCTAAGATACATTACAATTAAATCTTCCATTAATTTACTTTTGAATTGTTCGGGCAAATCTTGTCCGTATAAAGTGGATAACAATGCACTGCGTAAAGAAGGAGACATAAAAAAGGCTTTTTTATTCTTTACAATTTTAGCATCCAATCCGCCATAAGGAAGCAGAACATTTAAAAGTTCAGCTTTTGCTAAAATATCTATCAATTCATTAATTTCATTTTGTTTTACACCGATAATTCCGGCTAATTTTTCAGGATTTATTTCATCGGAACCGGCAAGACGCAAGATAAGCCGCTCGATTTTTGTGGAATCGGTAAAAGAGGAATTTAACTTCGGAATATCTTCCAGAATAACACGTTTAA
>DHTG01000014.1 GCA_002411545.1 Bacteroidales bacterium UBA5266
CACTGAAGGGCAGCTACGCTGTTTCCCTTTTTACGTAACAGCGATGCTTTCAGCTGACGCGCCTTGTGATTGTGCCAGTTCCTAATAAGGCTCTGTTCCACGTGTTCAAGAGCCACATGCCACTCACCGCGCAAACAATCAATCTGAGCGATAGAGAGATAGGAAGGATCCTTCCATGCTGCATTCCAGGCTGATTTGAAAAAGGCGGCATAGGCTTCGTCCAACTTTGCTTGCAACTTCAAACTACAACCCAAATTATAATACGGCTCTCCGTCATACGGGTTTGGATTTCTTTGAGTTAAGGTTTCTATTGCCTTTTCAAAATAGGATTGTGCCCGTTGAAACTGTCCTCTTCTCATTAAAAGAAGGCCAATGGCATTGTTGCAACGCACGTCTCCCGGATCGCGTGAAAGAGCCTCTTCGTAGTAATCAATCGGATTAAAAGTAGCGTGGCGATACTGCTCCAAATGAAGTCCGGTGAGATATAGCTGCTCAATTAATGAAATATTTTTGGGTTCATCGGCACCTTCTGCTGCCGGTGGAATAGATTTTTTAGCTTTTTTTTGCGTGTTACAATCCAAAACGATTCTATTATCATCTGAATGAATTTTCAAATACAATATTTCAGTCTGAATATTATCTAATTTAATCGTTTTTTTGAATGGAGTTTCGGGTGAAACTTTTATTTTTTCATTAAAAAGGACAGCACCTTTTTCATTTGTCAAAACAACATTCAGATTATTCATTTCCGATGTGGTATACACAATTATTGAAGCTGTTTCATTTTTTACTTTTAAATTGATTATTACATCTTTGGACGCGTTTTTTACATCACCAACCTCAGCGTAAGGCATAAAATACTGTGACCAGGTTTTTTCTTCGTAAGGTTGTAGCCACGAAAAATCAGGTTGATTATCGGTATATACACCAGTCATCAACTCGATATACGGGCCGTCTTCATCCGTCAGATTCCGTTCCCAAGCTTGTCCAAAATCGCCATTACCCCAAGTCCACTGTTTTTTTCCGGGAGAAATATGATGGTTAGCCACGTGCAGCAATCCCATATTTGTTTTTTCATTGTAACCGCCTACGAAGTCATACTCCGATTGGATAGCCATATAGGAAGTCGGAACAGGAATATTTGCATATTTTGAAATATCAACACCTGCAGAATAGTCGTGTTTATAGTATGTTCCGGTAGCAATAGGGAATGAAGAAACCTCTCTTTTACCGTGATCAAAAACAGCATTTACATCCGAAGGGAACACCGATTTGTATGCATCGTCAACAGCTACTGCAGGATTTGCCCACCAAAGGAATGTTTGCGGAAACGGCGTTCTGTTATAAACTTTTGCTTTGATTTCAAGATATGCCTTATCAGGATAAAGCGTAACTCCGTGCATCCCTTTCATTCGAAACATCCGCTCTACCTCATTGCACCAAACGGTTACGCTGCCATCTGCATTTTTCTCAATCAAGGATTCTGTGGGATAATATGTGCTCGGACGGTGATGTTGCGGCCAGTTGAATTCGATTCCGCCTGAAATCCAAGGTCCTGCCAATCCCACCAAAGCGGGTTTGATAACTTGGTTATAATAAAAAACCTGAGAATTTCGAATTTTGTCGTAAACCATTTGCACGCGACCGCCCAACTCGGGTAGAATCATCACTTTCAAATATTGGTTTTCGATAAAAACAGCTTTGTATATTTTTTCCTCTTTCTTGTCGGATATTTTTTCAATTACCGGATACGGGTAAACAACTCCTGTGCTACCTTGATAGACTCTTTTTTCCAAAAACATTGGATTTTTTTCTTCTTCGCCTACGGCATAGGTAGGTAAAAGGATATCCTCTTCCCAAGCTTTAACAATTCCTGTTTCACTTACAGTGGAGCGAATCAAATACTCTGTCATTTTTTATGAACTCTTAATCAATTAATATTATTCTACAATCTCTTTTTCTATTTCTTCTAATGTTTTCCCTTTTGTCTCGGGCAATGTCTTTTTGATAAAAATAAATCCAGCTAAGCAGATTACGCCGTAAACCCAAAATGTACCGTAAGAGCCAAGCGAATTATTCAGTAAAGGAAAAGTGTAGGTTAGCACAAAACAAGCTGCCCACAATGCGAATGTGGAAACCGCCATAGCCAAGCCCCTTATTTTTGTTGGGAATATCTCCGCGATGACTACCCAGGTTACCGGTGCCAAAGTCATTGCGTAAGTGGCAATTGCAAGAACTACAAGCAGTAACATCACGATACCTTTTAATTGAAAAAAATACCCTGCACCTAATAAAAGATAAATAAATGTCAATCCAATTGTACCGAAAAGCATTAGTGAGCGTCGGCCTAATTTATCCACTGTGTACATACCGATAAATGTGAAAACTACATTCACAATACCCGTAATAACTATGTTAAAAAGCATGTCGGAAACGCTGTATCCAGCTCCTGAAAATATCTCTTGGGCATAATTAAAAATAACATTAATCCCGCTCCACTGCTGCAATACAGCTATGACAATTCCGATAATGACGAGTTTGGCGAGTTTGCCTTTAAATAAATCTCTAAAAGATATTTTATCAGTGGTCAATGATAACGTTGTTTTTATCTCATTCAGCTGATTATGAGCAAGATCACTATCTCTCATTCGAGTGAAAATATTGAGTGCTTTGTCGAATCTCTGCTTTGATACAAGCCAACGCGGGCTTTCGGGAATAAAGAAAACCAACACAAAAAACAGCATAGCCGGAATCGTCTCAGCCCAAAACATCCAACGCCACCCCGTCTGCCCATTCCATGAACTCAAGATGCTTTCCCCTGGAACAACAGGGTGTGCTATCAACCAATTAGCTATTTGTGCAAATAAAATACCCAAAACTATAGCCAGCTGATAAAAGGTAATAAATCTACCTCTTATTGAAGGAGGGGAGATTTC
Organism: Bacteroidales bacterium UBA5266; assembly: GCA_002411545.1. GTDB lineage: Bacteria > Bacteroidota > Bacteroidia > Bacteroidales > WCHB1-69 > UBA5266. Next base: position 2,937 of record DHTG01000014.1, read on the forward strand.
GGAAATATACATCGGCGATATATTAGAGGCAAGCCCTATTCCTATACCGCCAAATATCCGGTAAAAAATGAACCAATTCAGATTATTCACAGCACCTGTGCCAATCGCCGAAATTGTAAAAATTAAAGCTGCAATAAAAAACATGGTCCTTCTTCCATATTTATCCGTCAGGCTACCGGAAACAGCCACTCCAATCAAACAACCCAATATAGCACTTGACATCGCCCATCCTTGAAGCCAGGGTATATTGTCAATTGAAAAGAAAATTTCATAAAAAGGCTTGGCACCTCCTATCACAACCCAATCGTATCCAAAAAGGAAACCACCCAATGAAGCAACTAATGCAATGAGTATTAAATATCGGTTGTTAATTTCTAGTTGTTTTCCAATCATATCTTTATCATTCATGTTATATTATGCAAAATTAGACTAACAACGCTTAAATTTAATGTAGTTTTTTGTGTATTTAATGTAAAATAGCGCTATTTTTACAACATTGTTGACTTTTATTACAAACACTTACAATCATAAATGTAAAATATAATAATATATATGTAAAAAATCATGATGGAAAAAATTGCAGATGGTTTCAAAAACGAAAAAGCTATAATATTACCTTATAACATAAGATCATATCAAGCACAAAATAATGTAACAAAGCAATTATATGTCACTCATATCGGTTATTATCCTCGAGCCAAATACCATTTCAGAGAAAGAAAGTCAGGTGC
>DHTG01000041.1 GCA_002411545.1 Bacteroidales bacterium UBA5266
TTGATTTATCGGCCTATACACAAGAATCTTGTTTAAGCTTGATATTCGAAGCCAGCAGCTTTGGTGGAGGCAATCAAAACATCGACCGCATCCGTATTGCTTCCAAACCCGATGTGGCCATCAGCTTAATAGCTCCCAAAGAAGAAGATTTGGTGGCTTGCAAAACATCGAATCAACGTTTGAAAGTGGTGGTCTCGAATATGACAACGCAATATGTGGACTTCGATCAAGATACGACTCAAATTGTGTTGAATGTAAGCGGAGCAGATGTGGTTACTTATACCTATCCTCTTAGTGGTCAATTGGCCGGTTTGTCAAGCGATACGCTTGAAATCACCCAAACCTTCGATATGTCGAACAACGGAACCTATGATTTAATTGCTTACATCGAAGCCATTGATAGCAACTTCGTAAACGATACTTCCAAAGCAACGATACAGATAAACAATGATTTGTCTATCGACAAAGTTGTAGGTGTAGATGCTGTGAATTGCAAAAAAATAGGGGATAGTGTGTATGTAAGCTTTACGGTCTATAACTTAGGTAATTTAGTGGTGGATGAAATACCTTTGAGTCTACAAATCAATGGGGTCAATGTTATTGTAGATACGGTGTATACTAGCTTAATGCCTGGCGATTCCCTCCTATATGACTTTACCGAAGCATATGTTGTGCCGGTAGTAACCTACATCCAACCCTACTATTTTGTAAAAGTACAAACACAACTTGCATGCGATGCCGCAAATGCCAATAATATCCGTGAAATAATGGCGTGTGTAGATCTGCCCGAAATTGTCGATTTGCAAATTCAAACGGTCAATAAACCTTTGGAAACAGTATGCGATACCGGTTTACGTACCGTCTATGTCTCGGTTACTTTGGCCAACGAAGGCACGAGCGACATCAGCAGCGCGGTGCTACATGTAGAAATCGACAGTGCGGGTACTCCTTGGGCTTCCTTCTCCGAAACAACGGATGCCATTCCTTCGGAAGGCACCACAACCCATATCTTCAGTCAAGGATATATCGTGCCTAATTTCACCGGCAATTACATTGTCAGAGTATATGTAGACTCCTTACCGGCCGATGAAAATCTTACTAACGACTCGCTTGAAATCCTGGCCTGTGCCATCTTGGACGACGTAAGCATCGATGCCTTTGGTCAAGTGAGCTGGACGATGGAACAAAACATTCCGAACCCGGCAAGAACCAACACCCGCATCCCTTACGCAATTCCTCAAGAAGGAGCTATTCTCTTCAAAGTGATGAGTATAAATGGTCAAGTTCTGTATACAAAAGAAATAGATGCAATGGCTGGAAGCCATAGTATGGAATTTGATATCACTACCTTGTCGAATGGTATTTACTACTATAGTATGGAATATCAAGGACAACGCATCGTAAAGAAAATGACGATACAGAAATAATAAGTTTTACATATTTTATGTAACTACTAAAAGAGGTTGTCGAAAGGCAGCCTCTTTTTTGCTGCCCACTGATTTCTACAGATTATCCATATTATATCTTACAGAATTATTTTTATAGTTATAAAAATAAAAGTTATAACTATAACTTTTCCTACAACATTTTGAACATATGTTTAGCTTATTTTTTTAATCAACACTGTAAAGTAATAAAAACAGCAGCATATGCAAAGCTGCTGTTTCAAAGAGAAACCCGTTAAACATAAATATTCAATACATACTACTGGTTCTAGTATTTCATAAATTTGCATTCGTGTGAGATTTATATCTACTAATTTTTTATTTTTCACAAAAGCATATATACTTGAATTTATGCACTTTTTGGGATAATATCATCGAGAGAAGTTCTAAAGCATATTTCGCACTGTCAATCCCTTATTATTCACTAAAGTTTTTCATGCGAAAGGGTGGGGAAAGTCGGTTTTATATATAACAAATGGATTAATCGGATAAAGATTCCTATGCAGATAGGAAAAATGGCCATATTGAAGGATTGAGGTAAAAACCAAAAACCAATCAATATGCTTCCACTACAAGCAAGTAGGATATAGAGTATCAGGCGGGGTGTTTTCTTTAAACGAAATAAAACATAGAAAAACAAAGGATTAGCCCATAATATATTTAAGTTATATTTGGTTGTATAATGATTGGAAAAAAACCAAAGATATAAGACCAATAAAGAGAGTAGGCTTAAGCCTAAAAACAAGGTAATATCTAAACCTTTGAAATGTTTTTTTGATTTATATTCCCAAAAAGTACATATCATGATAATCAACAACAGAATACAAGCTATCCATGTAGGCGAAATGCTTTTTGGAGACATAGCTTGTGTTTGAGGGAGGATAAGCGATTTCGATTCAATAATGTTTTTCCCGTCCACTGTGAGTGTGTCTAATTGATGCATGAGTTCAAAGGGAAGAAACATATATTGTGTAGTAGATGCGTGGCGATCGCAACGCATTCCGAGTACGATATCAATTCCCAACCTCCACCATGTCATGGAATCAAGGTAAGGATATAATAATTTTCGAAAACTGGCATTGGTGTCGGAGACGTTTTCTATAAAAAAAGTTCTATCGATTAAAGCTTTATTGATGATATCTCTGACCCTGGTAGCACAGTTATCCATAAAAAAATCATAGGCATAGCATCTGTTTTCGGGTCGGTAGTTTTCCATTAACAAATCAAATAGCTGTTGTTTTTCGGCGGGCTTTAATCGCAACACTTGTTCATAGACAAATCTTCCTTCGTAGTAATAAGCAGCTAAAAAACTTTCGAAAGAAGTAATGGAAAGCATATAGGGCAATCGTCCTTGCGAAAATTTAAGGTAGAAGTTAGGGGTATTGAAATCGAAGGTACCGTAGTTAAATACTCTGTCTATTTGATTCAAGGAGTCGCAAACCCGAATGGCCGTATGACCGAAAGTGGCGTAAAGTTCCTTTCCTTGACCACAGGTCAATACACTGACAAAAGTATGTTCAGATAATGTTTCAGCCGATGATTTAATGGTGATTAGTGCAATGAATACAGTTGTTAATATTTTGAATCTTAACATATTTTATTCTTAAGAGTGAAAATTTCCGCAAAAGTACTAAAAATTACTGTCCCTGTATAATATCTATCTATAAATATCGTTTAATAAATGGTAACGAAAATCATATATTTGAATTAGGTCACATTAAAAAATCTTTTTTATTTCCTAAAAAAATGCAAAAAAAAAGAGGTATTTTTTAAAAAAAAGGCCTAAGGTTTTATAAGTATCAGAATATAAGGAATATAAATTTTTAAAAAATATAATAATTGTTTCAGACAAATAGATACTTTTGTAAACGAGAATAAATTTAATATTCATTAAACATAAAAACAACAAGAAAATGAAAAAATTAATTGGATTATTAGCCATTTCCGGAATGGTATTTTTGTCGTGTGGTCCTAGTGCAGCAGAAAAAGCAGCTGAAGAACAAAGAATTCAAGATTCAATAGCTCAAGCCCAAGCTGATTCAATAGCAGCCGCTGAAGCAGAAGCTGCAGCAGCCGAAGCTCAAAGAATTCAAGATTCGATAGCTCAAGCCGAAGCCCAAGCATTGGCAGCCGCTGAAGCAGAAGCCGCTCAAAAAACATCAAAACCTGCTGTAAAGAAAAAAGCTGAACCTGCTCCTGCTCCGGTAGAAGAAAAAGCATCTAAACTAAAAGGTGTTAAAAAGGTTAGTTAATTATACATGCACTGAAGTATTAAACGAGATTACGTTGGGTAATCTCGTTTTTTATTTGTAGCATTTCAGAAATTGTAATAAATTGCATCGAATGTTATTTAAATATGAAAGCAGTCATTCAACGTGTTCGTAAAGCAGAGGTATGTATTGACGCTTGTTGTCATGCGTGTATTGATAATGGTTTATTGATTTTACTGGGAATTGAAGTTGGCGATGATCAACAAGATATTGAGTGGTTGACTACTAAAATAGCAAATTTGCGCATTTTTAATGACGACAAAGGGATTATGAACTTAAACGTGCAAGAGGTGAAAGGACAGTGTTTGGTCGTCAGTCAATTTACCTTACATGCATCGACAAAAAAAGGGAATAGACCTTCGTATATCAAAGCGGCTTCTCCACAAATAGCTATACCTTTCTATAATCAATTTGTGGAAGTATTGGAAAATAAAATCAAAACGAAAGTATATACCGGAATATTCGGAGCCGATATGCAAGTGAACTTGATAAATGATGGACCGGTAACCATAATCATAGATAGCAAAAATAAAATATAATAAAAGATGAATATAACAGAAAAAATATTAGCTAAACATGCCGGGAAAGAGCATCTTAAACCGGGGGATATCGTCAATGTGTTTATTGATTGCAGAGTTGCACGAGATTTTGGAGGTGCAAATGTAATTGAACATTTGCAAAATAATAATTTAAAGATAGAAGATACCGAACGTACTTTTTTTACTTTCGACTGTAATCCGGGGGGATCGGATCAGAAATATGCTGCCAATCAACACATGTGTCGATCTTTTGCCCGTAAACATGGCATTAAAGTGTTTGATGTTAATTGTGGCATTGGGACTCATATCGCCATAGATACCGGATTGGCATATCCCGGCAGCACCTTTCTTTCGACCGATTCGCATGCCAATATCATGGGAGCTATTGGCGCTTTCGGACAAGGAATGGGCGACAGAGACATTGCTGCCGCCTGGGCCAACGGCAAAGTGTGGTTTAAAGTTCCCGAAAGTGTTAAACTGAATTTTATCGGTAAATTGCCGGAGCATATCAGTGCAAAGGATTTCGTATTAAATTTATTACATCTTTTTGGCGCCAATCAATTATTAGCAAAGTCGGTCGAATTGTATGGCGATTGCATCGATACTTTTTCACTCGATCAACGCATTACCATTGCTTCTATGGCTACGGAAATGGGAGCCATCCTTTTGATGTTTCCACCATCGCAAGCCGTATTGGATGAATTGAAAGCTAAAACCGGAAATGCTTATTCTCCGGTATATGCCGACCCAGACACTACCTATGCCGAAGAACATACCATAGATGTAAGTAATTTTGAAGTAAGGATATCGCTGCCGGGGCATCCACATCATACCGTCGCTTTGAAAGATTTACCGTCGACCTTTATAGATTCAGCTTTTATCGGTAGCTGTACCAACGGACGTTTGGAAGATTTACGTCTCGTGGCCGAGGTTCTGAAAGGAAAGAAAATAGCCGATAATGTAGTATTGAAAATTGTCCCTTCGACCGATACCATTTGGAAACAAGCTTTGAACGAAGGATTAATACGTATCTTTAAAGATGCGGGAGCATTGGTTTCCAATGCTGGATGTGCCGGATGTGCTGCCGGTCAAATCGGTCAGAACGGACCGGATGAAATCACCGTCTCGACGGGGAACCGAAATTTTTCGGGTAAACAAGGCAAAGGAATGGTCTATTTGGCTTCGCCGCTTGTAGTAGCCGCTTCAGCAATAGCCGGATATATTACGGCTCCTCATATCAAACTACATACACCTAAAAAATTGAGTTGTGTGACTCCAAGTTCGGAATCCTCTCATCCCGTGCAACAAACATTATCGCATAAACCTACCCAAGTGCAAGGTCGTGTATGGATTATTAATCAAGATGATATCGACACAGATATGATTTTCCATAATCGTTACCTGACCATTACTAAATTGGAAGAAATGGCTCCCTGTACGTTTGATAATCTAAAAGGCTATGAAAATTTTGCCAAAGAAGCTCAAGCAGGGGATATTGTCATGACGGGAAAGAATTTCGGAGCCGGTAGTTCCCGCCAACAAGCGGTTGATTGTTTTACGGCTTTGGGGATTTCTTGTATATTAGCTCAATCGTATGGAGCTATCTATGAACGAAATGCTATCAATGCAGCAATGCCTATTTTAGTATATACTCCCGAACAAATTGCTCCTTTGCTTTTGAGTAATAAAGATATTATTTCCGTTGACTTCCTAACAGGGGGAATTAAAAATATCACTAAAAACACCTCTTCTTATATTCGACCTTTTTTTGATGTGCAAAACGATATCTATCAAAAAGGCGGATTGTTGGGATAAATGCCGAAAAAGAAGGGTAAAAGGCCCGACGTTTCGTCAGCCTAACGGATTATGGTCTCAGTTTTTTGCTTTGTAATAAATGGTAGAGCTATTTGTTTTTCGAAATAGTTTACGACTGACTTCTTTTATATTGTCTTTATCCACGTTTTGATATAATTGCTCTTCTTTTTGTATACGTTCCGCTTTGTCCATGGCTTCGAAAACGCCTAACAAACGGGCTTTGGTTTGTATGTTTATCTCTGAAAAATACCATAGTGTCAAGGTCTTGTTTTTTATTTTCTCCAATTGTTTGCTTTTAATCCCTTTGTTTTTCAATTGTTCTAATTCTGTCCATACTGCTTCTTCAGCCGTTTGGAGGGAGATGCCGTTGGCCGGTATACCATTTATAATAAATAATCCACGGTCGAATGTTTCGGTTAAACTCGTTTCCATGTGGGTGAAAATCTTTTTCTTCTGCGTAAGATTTTCTTGTAATATCGAAGAATCGCCGTTGCTGAGCAGATGTGAAATAAGCTGTGTGGGGTAATAGTCCTTCTCGCTGCGTTTGCTGCCATGAAAGGCGATTATGAGCATATCGCAAGGAACGTCTCTTTCCACTTCGAGCCAGCGGCTTTCTTTTTGAAGAGGTTCTTTGGGTAGGACGCTTGGACGAATGTTTCCTTTGGGTATATTGCCAAAATATTTTTCAATAAGAGCTTTGCTTTGTTCTATATCGAGATTTCCGGCTAAAGATAAAATGGCATTATCCGGACAATAATAGGTAGTATAAAAAACCTTTGCTTCGTCCAAAGATGTTTCGGCAATATGGCGGATATCCATGCCAATGGTATTCCAGCGATAGGGATGTTTTTTATAGCATAAAGGTTTAAGCAATAGAGAAATGTCGTTGAAGGGATGGGTTAAATAACGCTGTTTAAATTCTTCAATCACCACATCGCGTTGTATGTTGAATTTTTCAGGAATAAAAGCCAAATTTGTCATGCGATCCGCTTCGAGCATAAGGGCTGTTTCCAGGTATTTAGACGGTACGCTTAGGTAATAATTGGTGATGTCGGTATTGGTATAGGCATTGTTTTCGCCACCTACCCCTTGCAATGCTTCGTTGTAATGTGGAATTTTGTTGGTTCCTTCAAACATAACATGTTCTAAGAGATGAGCCAAGCCGGTCCGCTCAGGATGCTCGTTGCGGGAACCGACTTTGTAAATAAGATTTAAAGCAAGTAGGGGACTGGTATTGTCTGTATGCAAAATGACGGTTAATCCGTTGGATAAAGTGTATTTTTCAAAAGAAATCATTCCTAACTCCCTGTTTGATTCATGTGTTTTGTTTCGATGGATTGTTGGATGCGCTCTACTAACAAATCAAGGAATTTCTGTACAGATGATTTTATCATTTGAGCGACAAAAAAGGGAATTTCGATGCTTGAGTGAGCGATAAGTTGACTGTGTTCGTTTTGATTCTTGATATCAAAATGAATGATGATAGAGCTGATTTGTTGATTCTTAAGCTCGAAAATGACCGTTGAAAAAGCTTTTTTTTCAGCTATAAACATTTCTACGTCACCCACTCCCTGTATCGTAAAACGGCAAGTATTTTCAGTCGATTGCCAATTTTGTATTTCAGGAATGTATTGTTTAAAGTTATTGCAGTTGGAAAGTAGTTCGTAAACAGTTTCGTCTTTAGCTTGAATGAGTATTTCCTTACTTGTTAAATTCATATATTATTATTAGTCAAATTTTTTAGCCCATGCGGCAGGGTCTTTGCGCCATTCAATTAATGTTTCTTCCTCTTTGGCTTCGATGTATCCTTTCGCAATAGCTTCTTGCACCAAAGTATTGTAGTTGGTTAAGGTGAATAACTCAATCATAGCTTCTTCGAATCGTTGTCGGGCAATGGGTAATACATAGGTAAAGATGGCAGCCATGCCCAATACCTCACAACCGATATCTTGTAGTGCATGCACTGCTTTTAAGCTGCTCTGTCCGGTCGATACTAAATCTTCAATCACAACTACCTTTTGATTGGGTTTAACGAGTCCTTCTACAATGTTAGTCAGTCCGTGTTTTTTCTCTTCACTGCGAACATATATAAAAGGGAGATTCATGTCTTGTGCTACCAATACTCCTTGTGCAATGGCTCCCGTAGCCACACCGGCTATTACTTCGACCGAAGGAAAATTTGTACGTACAAGATGTACTAAACCTTCTTTTATAAACGTTCTTATCTCCGGATAAGAAAGGGTTTTACGGTTGTCGCAATAAATGGGTGATTGTAAACCGGAAGCCCATGTGAAAGGTTTTGAGGGACTTAATTTAACCGCCTTAATCTCTAACAAGCGATGGGCGCATTCTTTTGATAACTCCATATATTATATTTATTTGCATGCAAAAGTACAATCTTTTTTTTAACGAAGCTAAACTATCTGTGATAAACTATGATAAAAATCAATTAAATATTTTACGTTCAAACGGAAAAATTATTTTTGAAGAACAAAAAGACATAAAGGCATGCATCCATGATTTTATCCGTTATCAAACGGATATAGAATGCTATGTTTTACCTGAAAATGAAATACTACTATTTAATGCATTCACCTCTTTTTTCCATTTTAAAAGAGCTGCCGGAGGGGTGGTCTATAACAAAGCCGGTGATGTATTGGTAATGTCACGCTTTAATCATTATGA
>DHTG01000065.1:0-13143 GCA_002411545.1 Bacteroidales bacterium UBA5266
CTTACAGTCAGAAAGTTTTTTTGTTGATAGAAACCCGTTAAAGGTGAGATGATGTGCTTTTTATACAACTTATGCTGTTTATATACATCGAAAGACACCAATGATTGTCCGCTTCGCCTAAAATAGTTTATATTTTGTAAGTCATACACTTGATCGGCAAAGACAAGGGGGGCCTGTTGTTTTTCGGCAGCTTCGATAAACACCTCTCTTGTTTCACTATGCGTTTCGCCAATCACTACAGGAATATGTGATTTGATAATGCCCGCTTTTTCAGCAGCAATCTTGGTCAAGGTATTTCCCAAAAATTGTGTATGATCGTATCCTATATTGGTAATAACACTTACATCGGGGGTGATTACATTGGTTGAATCTAATCGTCCTCCCAAGCCTGTTTCGATTACCGCAATATCGATTTTCTTTCGATAGAAATATTCGAATGCCATGGCTACGGTTATTTCAAAGAAGGAAGGTTGCAGTTCTTTGAAGAAATCGATGTGTCGACTTACGAATTGGGTAATAAATGTAGGAGATATTTGTTTCCCATTGATGAGTATACGCTCCCGAAAGGTTTTTAAATGCGGCGAAGTATACAATCCAACATTATATCCTAGCGATTGCAATACAGAAGCAATCATATGTGAAACTGAACCTTTTCCGTTGGTTCCGGCAATGTGTATGCAGCGCAGATGTTGTTGAGGATTTTCTATATGATTTAATAAAGCAATAGTATTATGTAAGTCAGCTTTATAGGCTGCAGGTCCGATACGTTGATACATGGGAAGGCTTTCATAGAGAAAGCGTAAACATTCACTATACGTCATTCTTATTGTATTACAAATCTATATCTGATAATTCCTCTTTCTTCGGCAGAAGCATCGGCTTTGGCTTTGAATTTTGATTCTTTAGCAGCTCGTTCACATTCTTTCCATATATCGACATCAGAGATAGTAGTACCTTTAATGCCTGCTTTTGCATAAATAACATTTCCCGATTTATCGGCACGGAATTCAACCACTACCAAACCTTCGAGATTGGTTTTAGATTTGGGAAATGCTTTTTTAATAACAGGACGACCGTCGAGCCAGAAGTCGCCATCGCCGCTACCGTAACCGGCACCACTACCGCCTCCGCTGCCACTTCCGCTTCCGGGGCCTATGCCACTGCCAGTACCTGAACCTTGTCCGCTGCCTTCGCCGCCGCCACCTTGTTTTGCCCTGGATTTAAACAAGGCATTTTCATTGACAGTCGGAACGGGTTCGGTTTTGGGTTGAACGTTTGACTCTTTGCCACTAGGAACAGCAGTTGTAGTTTCCGTTTTTTGGGTTGCAATTTTTTGAGCCGGTTGAGATGTTACGGTTTGTGTTGTAGTTGTTGAAGCTATTGACCCGCTGCTACCACCACCTCCGCCGCCGCTCATATCGACTTCGATGCCATATTCAGGTGGTGGTGGAACTTGATAGCTTAAACCTAAAAATAAAAAGCAAACAAGCATCAATGCATATACTATGACTACCGTGATAATAGCCATGAGTCGATTCCTTTTTTCTTCTTTATGTGCTTCGCTTGCTGTCATAATATATGGCTATTTACTTACATTTGCTGTTGCCAAAATCACTTTATGTTTTCGTTGATACATATCGTTCACACCGTTAACGGCATCAATCACATAAACAATATTTTGAACGGGAACACTTTTATCGGCTCTTACCACTACGGTTGCATCGGCTTGATGTTGCATGAGGCGTTCGCTAATAGCCGACACCAATAAACTTTCTTCAACCGCCATTAAATCTTTCCCTTCCTTGATGGCATACTCCAAATTTTCGTCGATATACACTTCGAAGTTCTGCTTAGCCATGGTTTTACTCGTACTTTCGGGTAAGAGTAATTTAATGGCGTTCGGACTTACAAAAGTGGACGTTATCATAAAAAAGATAAGCAGTAAAAACACCAAGTCAGCCTGTGTTGACAAATTGAATTCGATGTTGCGCTTATTTTGTACTCTGATAGGCATAATGTTTCTTTTTTAATTGACCGGTTCGTGAAGTACATCCATAAATTCGGTAGCTTTGGCTTCGAGCATTACAACTACTTGACTTACCTTCGATACCAATATATTATAACAAAGATAACCGATAATACCCACTATCAAGCCACTGGCAGTTGTGATGAGTGCTGTATAGATTCCACTGGCTAAATCGGCAATTTCAAGATTATTTCCGCTATGAGCCATATCGTTAAACGATACAATCATACCGGTAACCGTTCCTAAAAATCCCAGCATGGGAGCTATACTCGAAAGTGTGGCAACAATATTTAAGCCTTTTTCCAAACGAGCTACTTCTAATTGGCCAACATTATTGATAGTTTCACTGATATCTTGTAGAGGTTTCCCCAAACGCGACAGGCCTTTTTCAATCATACGTGCCAAGGGAGTATTGGTTGATTTACATAAAGTCAAGGCTGCATCCAAACGATTGTTATGCATGAAATCTCGTATGTTATTCATAAAATTAGTGTCTTCATTCGAAGCTTTTTTGAGGTTTAAATATCTTTCCACGAATATATACACTATTACACCTACTGATATTAATAAAGGAATGGTTATCCATATGGTCCCCGGAGCAAACAACAGAGATAAAATGTTTAATTTTTCTTCATGAGGAATCACGTTTTCAACGGCTTCTATCGTGCTTTCAGCTACTGCTTCTGTTTGTAAAAGTATAGATTGCAACATATGTATTTAAATTTTATTTTACCTGCAAAAGTACAACTTTTTTGCATGATGCGTCTTTCTTCACAGAGTTTTTATAACATTTAAATGTTAGTAAATGGAAAAGATCTTTTTATGAAAGAATGGGTCAAAAAAAATGAAAAAGGCAATCAAATCTTATGCTTACATTATACCATATGTTTCTTTTATCCGTTAACAAAGAATGATTGTTTACGTATAACATTTTACTTATATTTCCATATATGATAGATTATTTTGAATTTCAAGAAGGGAGTGTTACCGTGTGTGACAAAGAAGGGATTATACTTTATATGAATCGGAAAGCCGTAAACACCTTCGGCGATAAGGTAGGGTATAATTTATTTTCTTGCCATCCGCCTACGGCAAAAGAAAAGATAAAACAATTATTAGCCACCGGTGAAACCAATGCGTATACCATTGAAAAGAAAGGGATAAAAAAAATCATTTATCAAACCCCATGGTATAAGGATGGAAAAATTGCCGGATTAATTGAATATTCTTTTCCCATTCCATTCAATATGCCACATTATGTCAGAGAATCATCATGACGCCTTAAATAATGACAAAACTTGTTTGATGTTGATTAAACGAGAAACGAATACAAGTACAAGTGTTGCGATTAGCATAATAATAAAATCAATTCCCCAATGAAAAGGCAATCTATAACTAATGAGATTGATAGCCATTACTCCGAATGCAAAGATGCTGAGACGTAGTATAAATGTGCGGGAAATCTGAAATTGAAATTTCTTCATCGCAATGGCTATTTCTACCATTACAATATATGAATGAGTAACTATAGCAGCTACAGCCGAAGCCATAGCACCCCATCTCGTAATGAACAACGCATTAATGAGTATATTAATGCCGACACCCGATAGGGCTATGATATTTAATTGTTTCAAATTTCCGTTAGCTGTCAACAATGAACCGAAGATATAAGTAAGTACAATAGGGAAGATACTTAGCATCAACACTCGAAAAACAGCTGCCGATTCAGTTACGTGTTTGACGTATAGCAAATCCATCAATTCATGATTGTATACAAAAGAGGCGCAAGCAATGATAAGTCCGTAAATGTACAATAGGATAAAAGAAGTTTTGACAATGTCGTTCACTTTTTTCTTTTGAGCTATCATATTCGAAAATAAAGGCATACATATAACCGACATTAAATAAGCCACAATAATTCCGGCATCTAACAAACGATAGGCTGAAGCATAAATGCCGGCTTGAGCTGCACCGGTTTCTAATGGCAATAAGCGTTCTATCAGCACCGTATCAACACGATTATGGATGCTGGTAAACAAATGAAGAATGGCAAAGGGTATGCTTTGCCTTAAAATTGTTTTAAAAAACCTTAGATCGATAAAAGGTGTATGAAAAGAGGATTTATGAATAACGATTGCTAAGGCTAATAAACACGTAAATGCATAGGCAAACGTCTGAATATAAATAAACCATGTGATTTGAAAAGGCTGTGTAGTTACATTGCCCCAAAGTAAAATACCACAAAAGACAATCATAATGACCCTGTCTATGACCGAGAGTAAACTATCGGTTTTAAAGAGCAATAATCCGGATATATTCGAACGTAAATAGAGAATAAAACCAGCCAAAAATTGATTGATCAATAATGGTATCAGCATTTTAATTTGCAAAGAATTATACCCAATTACTATGCCTGTTATCAACATCAACATAAAGTAGAAAACAAAAAGCAATAATTTTAATGAAAAAATACGGGCAAAACTTTCTTTCAGAAAATCATTGCAACGGGCAACGCTTCGGTTATTAAAATTAGTAATGCCCATATCAAGGGCAATATTAAAGAGGAAAGTGAAATTAAATAACGCAAAATACATACCGTAGGTTTCTGCATCAACGAGGTTTTGAACCGTTCGGTCTATACCAAAAATCCAAAAAGGCTTGATCAGCAGATTAAGCCCTATAAGAATAATGATATTTACGATAAATTTGCGTTGCATTTGTATCTAATTGTTATACTAAACGCAGAAATGAAATAAATATGATACATGCATAAAAAAAAGAGATTGATTACTCAATCTCTTTTTAACTCAGAGCATCGCTGCCTTATTCCTTTGTAAATTCAATTTCAATAAGCCAGCTTTCAAGTGAAGCATCTTCAAAATCGATAGTGATTTCAGCAGTGCTGATTTGATAATTACCACCATCTAATTTTTCGAACGTACCGGTACCGGTAACAGCAGCTTTTCCTAAACCATCGAATTCAACATTGAAAGCATCCAATGTGAAAGCAGCACCTTGGCATACAGCTGAACCATCAACAGCACCACCTAATAAATCACTTACAATAATTTTATTAAACAAGGTTGTTGATTGTGTTACTGTACAGGAGTAAATTTTCGAATCAAGGTCACCGTCAATAGTTCGTTTATAACTGTATTGACCTGCCAACTTATCGGTTTTTACTTTAATTACTTTTTCTAAGGTTACATCACCTGCAGCAAAAGTGGCAGTTTGCTCTCCGGCATGATCGTAATTGATACCAGAAACCGTAACTTCATCTTTATTGGAAGCTTCTACTCCAGCAAGAACAGCGGCATCGTTACTACCTAAATCAATCGTTATTTCTTCAGGTGTTGTGATAATGACTTCCGGTTGACAGCTATTAAAGGTTGCTAAAAATGCAACAGCTGCTAATAATAAAATACCTTTTCTCATCTTTTTAAATTTTAATTTTTAATTTTAATTTAACTTTGTGCAAAATTATATATTTTTTACTTACAAGACAATACAAAATATTAAAAAATTTAAGCCCTATTAAACATTGATTTTACATTTATTAAGCATATTTTTTTGAATGAAATATTGTTTAATCGTAAAATAATTTCTAATTTGTGGCATAAAAAACCTTAGTCATTCGTCACAAGTAATTTTTCTATGGTTGCAGGGAAATGGATATATTCCAATTGATGCACTTTTTCGGCTATGGCTTCAGGAGTATCGCTTGGAGATAGCTCGCATCTTACTTGTAATATCATATCTCCTTTATCATATTCTTTGTTCACATAATGAATGGATATGCCTGTTTCTTTATCGTTATTTTCAGCTACAGCTTTATGCACATTCATGCCATACATTCCTTTGCCTCCATATTTAGGTAATAAAGCAGGGTGAATATTTATTATTTTACCTTCAAAATTTTCGATGATATTTTCAGGTATTAGCCATAAAAATCCAGCCAATACAATCAAATCAGGATTAATGGATTTCAAAAGTTTCAAGGTTTTATCCGTTTGATAAAAGGATTCTCTATCGATAAGTAATGAAGGTATTTGCAGTTGCTTTGCTCTTTCAAACACATATGCATCGCTTTTGTTACCCACCAATAAGGCAATTTCAATCCTAGTATGATTTGAAAAATAAGTAGCAATGTTTTGAAAATTTGTTCCATTACCGGATGCGAAAATAACTATTTTTTTTGATTTCATCATGTTCTATTTATTACCGTTTGCTAAAAAATGCAAGGCTATAGTCGTCGGGAAAAAGTAAATTACAAAAGAAACTTCAAAGATATGTCCCTTATAATTCACTACTAAAAAATAAACCGAGAGTAAAAAAATCAATAAAGCGGATATCACACTTAAAGAAGCATTTTTTTGAAGTCCGCCAATAAAGAGCAAAAGGCCGCATAAACAATACACAAATGCAATGAGTGTTGACAAATCGATATGTGAAAAATCAATGGATTGAAATAATAGGCCATAGTTGGCTGCCATAAAAAGGAGAATAGCTATACGTAAACTCCAATTAGCAATGAAAGACAAGGATTTAATTGGTTTCATGTGTTGAATTACTTTTTTTTAATACCAAAATACATGCTTTATGTTTATCGTAAAGAAAGAGTTTTTCTTTTTTTATTTTCCAAAAAACAACCGCGCTTAAGGCTTGATAGAATGTTTGTTCTATACGTTGAAAAGGATCAGGACAAAACATTTTTGTGCCTCCTATTTGCGAAAAGCTTATTTTTTTTCGATGTAATTCATAGTTCCCTAATAACTTATTACAAGAAGTAAATCCATTAATACGTTCTTTCAAAAAAATCAATACAGGAAGTTCAGTACTATCTAAAGCAAGATGTTCTCCATTGATTGTTAACACCTTCCAACTTGTTTCGGATAAATGTTTTTGTGGAAAAACACTTAGATAAAACATAAGCAGAAATAATACGGTCATAATTCTCATAAAAAACTACATTTTATTTGTAACGTTATTCGTATTATTTTATTTTTCTATAAAAGAGAATCATTCATCATCAATAGTATATTATTTCTCTCTACTATGTTTTATCATTAAAAAAATATGCTTATTTTTGCAGTCAGAAATTAAATACAATAATCAATCATATAATTAAATCCATTTATCATGAAAAGACGAATTTTTACTTTAGTAATTATAGCTATTTTAGTAGCCTTTGCAAGTTGTGAAAAAGAACCTTCCGATAAAGATAACGTAACGTTAACGTTTTCAGATGAAATCATTATTGATTTAGGGAGTAGCGATGAGGATGTATTAGCTTTTGTAAGTGCATCAGACAATTCTACAGTCAGTGTATCGGGAATAAATTATAACATGCCCGGAGAACATATGGCTACCTTTACTACCGGAAAGGTAAGTGAAAAAAAGGCTGTAAAAATTAAAGCGGACAAACTTGCCGGCACCTATTACATTGCTTGGTATAGCATGGATGATCAAAAGTTAACGGGAGGAGATGATGAAGCTTGGAAAATAAAAATAACCGCCGGTGATCAATACAATCAAATTAAAATCCCTTCCACTATTTATAGTGAACAACATACTTTTTTCCCTGATTTCAATGAATTAGTGGTAAGTTTTGATGCTAAAGAAGGTGCATCCATCCCCGATTTCAGAGGTAAATTTGCGTTTATGTCAACTCCGGCAGAAGCTAATTTTTCGTTTACTGATATAGAATTTGGATTGGTAGATGGAAAATACGCCATCCAATCTTTCAAAATGGAAGCAGAAGAGCCCGGCTATACAGATTTTTATTATACTGCTAGCTTTGTAAAACAAAAAGATTAGGATTTTGATAATAAAGATACGTCTATTTTAAATAAAAAGCTTGAAAGCAAAAACTTCCAAGCTTTTTTTGTATCATTAGAATTGTAAATTAAACCTTAAGGCTTGCGTCATATCATCAAAATAATGGAATTGCAAACCTTCAATATATTTTGCATCAATTTCTTGCACATTGTTCTGATTATCGATTGGAAGTACTATGTCATGGATATTAGCTCGTTTAGCTGCTAATATTTTCTCTTTGATTCCTCCCACAGGCGACAATTTTCCTCTTAATGTAATCTCACCCGTCATAGCAAGTCGAGGTTTGGGTTTGACTCCCGTAAACGTCGAAATTATCGCTGTCAACAAAGCAATTCCTGCCGAAGGCCCATCTTTAGGTATTGCTCCTTCAGGCACATGTATATACACATCTTTCTTTTCAAATTGCGATGGATCAATGCCAAAATCAGCAGCATGAGCTTTTACATATTCATAAGCTATGGTGGCCGATTCTTTCATCACATCTCCTAAGTTACCGGTAATGGAGAGGTTTCCTTTCCCTTCGGAAATGGCGGTTTCGATATATAAAATATCACCTCCCACCGGTGTCCAAGCCAATCCTATGGCAATGCCTACTTTGTTATGCTTTAAATCATTTTCTTTTTTATACAAAGGACTTCCTAATATTTTTTCAATATGCTCTTTACTTAATTTTTGGGTATAATTTTCGTTGCTTGCAATCAAAAATGCCTGATGACGAATCACTTTAGCAATATTTTTTTCAAGAATCCTTACCCCTGCTTCGCGGGTATAATCGCTGATAATTTGTTGAATAACGTTATCTGAAAAATGAATTTGTTTTTTTGTTATACCATGTTCAGCAATTTGTCGAGGAATTAAATGACGCTTGGCTATTTCAATTTTCTCTTCTAATAAATAACTACTTAAATCAATAATTTCCATTCTATCCACCAAAGCAGGATGAATATTGTTGAGAGAATTAGCTGTTGCAATAAACAAAATTTTCGATAAATCGAAGGTTGTTTCCAAGAAATTATCATAAAAAGCATTGTTTTGTTCGGGATCGAGTACTTCGAGCATGGCCGATGATGGATCTCCTTGGGGAGTAGCTCCCGAAATTTTATCGATTTCATCTAACACAAAAATCGGGTTGGCCGATTCGGCTTTACGTATGCTTTGAATAATGCGTCCGGGCATAGCCCCTATATACGTTTTTCGGTGTCCTCGAATTTCCGATTCATCGTGCAAGCCTCCTAAGGACATTCTGATGTATTTACGACCTGTAGCACGGGCAACCGATTTACCCAAAGAAGTTTTCCCAACTCCCGGAGGTCCTACAAAACAAAGGATGGGAGCTTTCATATCCCCTTTAAGTTTTAAAACAGCCAGATATTCAACAATACGGTCTTTTATTTTTTCTAAACCATAATGATCTTCATCCAATATTTTTCTTGCCTTGTGTAAATCGATATTGGTTTCGGTAAATTCATTCCAAGGTAAATCAACCAAGAGTTCCAAATAATTTAAATGGACGGTAAAATCGGGCGACATCTGGTTCATACGTTCCAATTTCGCAATTTCCTTTTCAAATTGTTTTTGCGTTTTATCGTCCCATTTTTTCTTTTCCGCTTTTGCTTTTAATTCTTTAACCGTCTGATCGATGCTATTATTGCCTAACTCATCTTGAATTACTTTGAGTTGCTGATTCAACAGATATTCTTTTTGTTGTTTATCTAATTCTGTTTTGGCTTTACTTTGTATGTGTGCTTTAAGTTCTTCCATTTGAAGACACTTCAACTGCTTATGGAGAACCATTTTAGCGCGAAGCGTAATATCTGTGTTTTCTAAAATTTGTTGTTTTTCTATCACTTCAATATCTAAATTGGAAGCTATAAAATGAATAAGATAGGAAGGATGACCTATGTTCTTTAACATAAAAACAACTTCAGGAGGCATATGATTCGGAGAAAGTTTCAAGCATTTATCGGTAACATCGGTCAAAGAAGCCATTGTCGCTTTAAACTCCTTATTGGCTAATACTTTTTTATTGGAATCGTTCGTATCATAGGCTGATACTTTTGCTCTAAGATAAGGTAACTTGGCTACAATTTGTTCCATCTTAAAAAGTTTAATTCCTTGTATAATTATGGTTGTTCCCCCATCCAACATGCGATATATTTTCAAAATCCGCGACAGGGTTCCGATTTGAAAGAGATCCTCACCTTCCGGGTCTTGAATATCTTCATCTCTTTGAGTAATCACACCGATTAAGGTTTTGTTTCTATAGCTTTCATTGACCAAATCAATAGATTTTTCGCGACCAACCGTAATCGGAATCACAATGCCGGGAAACATTACCGTGTTGCGCAAAGGCAAAATAGGAATCTCTTCCGGAATCTCATATGTTTTAATTTCTTCCAAATCTGTCGGATTTAATAAAGGAATAATATCCGCTTCACCCGAAAGAATATCTTGCAGTGTATGTTCTTTGTCTAATTTTCTTCTGGTCATAATAGATTATGATTTTTGTTTCGTTAAACTTTATATAAAACCAATCTGAAAGGGCATTGTTCAATACTATGGATATTAATCAATGATTAAACTATGTGTGATCTTTTATATAAGACGCTAATAAAACAGAAAAACTCTCTAAAAAGAGAGTTTTTTTGCGGTGCGGACGGGGCTCGAACCCGCGACCCCATGCGTGACAGGCATGTATTCTAACCAAACTGAACTACCGCACCATTTAGGATTGCAAAAGTACAATTTTTTTTTATTAAAAACACTATTATATCTAAAATATATGATTTTTTTTGTCTTGATTGTCAACCACCTTGTTTTAACTTTGTACCCTAACTGAGATTTTATAGGCCAATAATATGAAAAGATTTATCATTCAGTGAAAAGTTCAACCATAAAAAAGTTTATTTTTGTACAACCATTGGCTGTTGATTTATGCAGCTATTATTAATGAAAAAATTATATTTAGATGAAAGTAGATTTTTTAGGAGCCGTTGGAGAAGTTACCGGTAGCAAATTTCTAATAACCACTCAATCAAATAAAAAAATTTTATTAGATTGTGGAATGTATCAAGGGAAAGGTTTAGAAACCGATGCAATGAATAAAGACTTAGGATTTGATCCGGACGATATAGATGTGTTAATACTTTCGCATGCACACATCGACCATTCCGGATTAATACCTTATATTTGCAAACATGGGTTTAAAGGGAAAATATACTGTACTCATGCTACGCGTGATTTATGTTCAATTATGTTACCCGACTCCGGGAAAATACAAGAAAACGATATCGTTGATTTTAATAAAAAACGGGCAAAATCAGATCTTCCTGCCGTAGAACCTATATACACAGCACGCGATGCATTTGCCTCTTTAAAATATTTTATCAGCTTACCGAACAATTTAAAAATAAATATAGAAGACGGTATTCAAGTTTCTTTTAGCGACACAGGACATATCCTAGGAGGTTCAGCCATTACATTATATATTAATGAAGATGGAACAGAAAAAACACTTTGTTATACGGGTGATATTGGCAGGTACAATAAATATCTCTTAAAGGATCCTGACGTCTTTCCACAAGTGGATTATATCATCACAGAATCCACTTATGGCAATCGAAAACATGAAAAAATTAATATTGCTGAAGAAAAATTAGCCCAAATTGTTCAAGAAACCTGTGTTAAAAATTTAGGTAAATTGCTTATCCCTTCTTTTGCCATTGGCAGATGTCAAGAAATCATTTACATCTTAAACAAATTAAAGAAAAATAAACGATTACCGGATGTGCCAATTTTTGTAGATAGTCCGTTAGCAGTTTCAGCAACTGACATATATCGTTTACACACCGAATGTTTTAAAGAAGATATAATTGACATCATTCATACACAACAAGATCCTTTTGGTTTTGACAATTTATTTTATGTTCGTACTAAAGAAGATTCCAAACGTTTAAACACCACTACACGTCCTTGTGTTATCGTTTCAGCTTCGGGTATGATGGAAGCCGGTCGTATTAAACATCATTTAGCCAATAACATCGAAAATAAAAAAACGACTGTATTGGTAGTAGGTTATTGTGCTCCTAGAACTTTAGGACACAAAATTGTAAATGGTGAAAAAGAAATATCTATTTACGGAAATAAGTATTATGTAAATGCTCAAATCAAAGAAATCGATGCCTTATCCGGACACGGTGATTATACAGAAATGACTCAATATTTAAGTTGTCAAGATAAATCAAAGATAAAAAAAATATTTCTTGTCCATGGAGAAAAACCCGTGCAATTGGATTATAAATCCCATTTGGAAGCGGAGGGTTTTTCAAATATTGAAATACCCTCTTTTAGAGATAGCGTTGAATTATAGACACATTTACTTGCTTATTATTTTTTTTTAAATAAAAGCTCTCCAAATGCAACAAAATTTAATTATTTACATCATTAAGCATGCAAAACGATAATAAAGAAATGTATGCATCGGAAGAGGAAATTATTGCAGGTTGTATTAAGAAAGACATAAAATATATGGAACTCTTATACAAGCAATATGCTTCCAAATTATTTAACTGTGCATTACGTTACACAAAAAATAAAGAAGATGCGGAAGATGTTTTGCAAGATGCTTTTATTCAGATTTTTGAACATATGAAACAATATAACGGCAAAGGGACTTTTCAAGGATGGATGACAACAATTGTTATCAATCAGGCCTTTATGTTGTATCGTAAAAACATTAAACAATCGAAATATCAATTGGTCGATTTTGAAGATTATAAAGATACGATGAAAGACACATCGGTGGTTCAACACGATTTTTTATCCCATCAATTACTGCTTGAAATGATACAAAATCTTCCCGACGGATATCGTATGGTCTTTAATATGCATGAAATAGAAGGCTTTTCTTACGACGAAATCGCAAAAGTGTTACATTGTACACCTACTACTTGCCGAACTCAATTGTTTCGCGCTAAAAAACTACTGCAAGAAAAAATAAATCAATTAAATGACAAACAACATAAGCATATACATTAAATCATGAAAAAATACAACGACATAGGAGATTTATTCAGGGACAATTTCAAAGATTATGCCCCTGTACCTTCTTCTCATGTATGGGAAAATATAAGCCAAAAAGTGGTAAAACCACATAGTTCCTACTTTAAATTTAAATATGTATATATAGGGGCAACTATATTCATTGCCACTACGGCAATTACACTAAGCATAGTACTACAACAAACTAAAACCACTCATCATGTTACTTCCATTAATAG